>NZ_JAPCIY010000014.1:0-78850 GCF_027707645.1 Aeromonas sp. QDB30
GCATATGGATTTAGGGACTCAGAATACTTTTTTCTGAAAATCAAGGCGGCCTTCCCCGGAAAGCCGCGATGAACCTAAAAAAACCGGCCACGGGGGCCGGTTCTGATTCGGAGCTCAAGTACGCGCGGGATTAACCCAGGCGAACCCGAGCATTGCGGAACATGCGCATCCAGGCGCCATCCTCGCCCCAGTTGTCCGGGTGCCAGGAGTTGGCCACGGTGCGGAACACCCGCTCCGGGTGCGGCATCATGATGGTGGCGCGGCCGTCCGCACTGGTCACCGCGGTGATACCGTCAGGGGAGCCGTTGGGGTTGGCCGGGTATTGCACGGTGACGTTGCCGCGGTTGTCCACGAAACGCAGCCCCACCAGACCGCTCTGTTGCAGCGCAGCCAGGTGAGCAGCATCGCGCACTTCCACGCGCCCTTCCCCGTGGGAGACGGCAATCGGCATCACGGAGCCCGCCATCCCGGCGAAGAAGGCGGACGGGGAGTCCTGCACTTCCACCAGGCTAAAGCGCGCCTCGAAGCGCTCGGAACGGTTGCGCACGAAGCGCGGCCAGAGATCGGCCCCCGGGATGAGGTCACGCAGGTTGGACATCATCTGGCAGCCGTTGCACACCCCCAGGGAGAGGGTATCGCCGCGCTCGAAGAAGCGCTGGAACTGCTCACGGGCGTTGTCGTTGAACAGGATGGACTTGGCCCAGCCTTCCCCCGCCCCCAGCACGTCGCCGTAGGAGAAGCCGCCACAGGCCACCAGGGTCTGGAAATCTTCCAGCTTGATGCGCCCCTCGAGGATGTCGCTCATATGCACGTCCACCGCAGTAAAACCGGCGCGGTCAAAGGCGGCCGCCATCTCCACGTGGGAGTTGACCCCCTGCTCGCGCAGCACCGCCAGACGGGGAGAAACCCCGCGAGCGATATAGGGCGCGGCCACGTCGTCGGACGGGTTGTAGGTGAGCCTGGCCTGCAAACCCGGATCGGTGGCGTCCTGGCGGGCGGCATGCTCCTGATCGGCGCACTCCGGGTTGTCACGCAGGCGCTGCATCTGCCAGCTGGTCTCGCCCCAGATGGTGCGAAGGGCGGTGCGGCTGGCGCGATACACCTCGCTGCCGGCACGCTGGAACAGGATGAGGTCGTCTTCGCGCACCGTGCCCAGCACATGGGAGCAGGCTGCCAGACCGTGACCGGCCAGCAGGGTCAGCACCGCTTCCTTGTCTTCGCGACGAACCTGGATGACGGCCCCCAGCTCCTCGTTGAACAGGGCCGGCAGCAGGTCGCCACCCACGCGATCGAGCTGGATATCGAGGCCGCAGTGACCGGCAAACGCCATCTCGGTCAGGGTGACGAAGAGGCCGCCGTCGGAGCGGTCGTGGTAGGCAATCAGCTTGCGATCCGCCACCAGCGCCTGGATGGCGTTGAAGAAGCCCTTGAGCTGGACCGGGTTGTCCAGATCCGGGGCACTTTGCCCAAGCTGGCGGTAAACCTGGGCCAGGGCCGAGGCGCCGAGGCGCTGCTTGCCGTTGCCAAGGTCGATGAGGATAAGGTCGGTCTCACCGAGATCGGTGCGCAGTTGCGGGGTCACGGTATTGCGCACGTCCTCGACCCGGGCAAAGGCGGAGATGAGCAGGGAGAGCGGCGAGGTGACGCTGCGCTCTTCCCCATCCTGCTGCCAGCGGGTCTTCATGGACATGGAGTCCTTGCCCACCGGGATGGTGATGCCAAGGGCCGGGCAGAGCTCCTCGCCCACCGCCTTCACCGCCTCGTAGAGACCCGCATCTTCCCCCGGGTGACCGGCGGCGGACATCCAGTTGGCGGAGAGCTTGACCCGCTTGAGGGAGCCGATATTGGCCGGTGCCAGGTTGGTCAAGGCCTCGGCCACCGCCATGCGGGCGGAGGCGGCATGAGAGAGCAGCGCCACCGGGGTGCGCTCGCCCATGGACATGGCTTCACCGTGGTAGCTGTCGTAGGTCGCGGCGGTGACGGCGCAGTCAGCCACCGGGATCTGCCAGGGGCCGACCATCTGGTCGCGGTTGACGAGGCCCGTTACGGTGCGATCGCCGATGGTGATGAGGAAGGACTTCTCCGCCACGGTCGGCAGGCGCAGCACGCGCTCTGCGGCGTCGCCGAGGGTGATGCCGTCCAGTTGCAGCGCCTTGCCCTGGGCAGGCAGGCTCTGCACGTCGCGGTGCATCTTGGGCGCCTTGCCAAGCAGCACGTCCAGCGGCAGACCGATGGGCTGGTTGTCAAAGTGATCATCAGAGAGAGTGAGATGCTTCTCTTCGGTGGCGGTGCCGATGACGGCATAGGGGGCGCGTTCGCGCTCGCACAAGGCCTTGAACAGAGGCAGCTTGTCCTGGGCCACGGCCAGCACATAGCGCTCCTGGGATTCGTTGCACCAGACTTCCAGCGGGCTCATGCCCGGCTCGTCGTTCGGAATGGCACGCAGGTCGAAGCGACCACCGCGATCCCCGTCGCTCACCAGCTCCGGCATGGCGTTGGAGAGACCACCGGCGCCCACATCGTGGATGAAGACAATCGGGTTGTCGTCCCCCAGTTGCCAGCAGCGGTCGATCACTTCCTGGCAACGACGCTCCATCTCGGGGTTGTCACGCTGCACGGAGGCGAAGTCGAGATCTTCGGCAGACTGACCGGAAGCCATGGAGGAGGCTGCGCCGCCACCCAGGCCGATGTTCATGGCCGGACCACCCAGCACGATGAGGGCCGCCCCCACCGGGATCTCCCCTTTCTGGACGTGCTCGCTGCGGATGTTGCCGATACCGCCCGCCAGCATGATGGGCTTGTGGTAGCCGCGCACCTCGACGCCGTTGTGGCTCGGCACCTGCTCTTCGAAGGTACGGAAGTAACCCAGGATGGCTGGGCGACCGAATTCGTTGTTGAAGGCGGCGCCGCCAAGGGGCCCTTCCTGCATGATGTCAAAGGCGCTGACGATGCGGCTCGGCTTGCCGAAGTCCTGCTCCCAGGGCTGCTCGAAACCGGGGATGCGCAGGTTGGAGACGGAGAAGCCCACCAGGCCCGCCTTGGGCTTGGCGCCACGGCCTGTCGCACCCTCGTCGCGGATTTCGCCGCCGGAGCCGGTGGCGGCACCCGGGAAGGGAGAGATGGCGGTCGGGTGGTTGTGGGTCTCCACCTTCATCAGGATGTCGACGCGCTCCTGGTGATACTGGTACTCACCGTTGGCGGGGCTCGGGAAGAAGCGGCCACCCTGGCTGCCTTCCATCACCGCGGCGTTGTCTTTGTAGGCAGACAGGACATGATCCGGCGTCTGCTCGAAGGTGTTCTTGATCATCTTGAACAACGACTTGGGCTGCTGTTCGCCGTCGATGGTCCAGTCGGCGTTGAAGATCTTGTGGCGGCAGTGCTCGGAGTTCGCCTGGGCAAACATGTAGAGCTCGATGTCGTTGGGGTTGCGACCCAACTTGGTGAAGTTCTCCACCAGATAGTCGATTTCATCGTCGGCCAGCGCCAGACCGAGCACCACGTTGGCTTCGGCCAGGGCGGCGCGACCACCACCCAGCACATCTACCTGGGTAAAGGGGCGCGGCTCGTGGTGAGCAAACAGGGCGGCGGCCTCGTTCATCTCGGCAAAGACCACTTCCATCATGCGATCGTGCAGCAGGGCCGCGATCTCGCTACGCTGGGCCACGCTCAGCTCACCCTTGGCCTGCACATAATAGGCAATGCCGCGCTCCAGCCGCTTGACCTGTTTCAGGCCGCAGTTGTGGGCGATGTCGGTTGCTTTGGAAGACCAGGGGGAGATAGTGCCGGGGCGGGGGGTAACGAGGAACAGCTGACCGCTGGGGGTGTGTTCCGGGATGGTCGGGCCGTAGCGCAGAAGCTGGCCCAAGGTCGCTCGCTCGGGGGGCGACAGCGGGCTCGTCAGCTCGGCAAAATGCACGTATTCCGCATAGACGCTTGCTATCTCTACTCCTCTCTGTGCGCAGCTCTGCAGCAGCTTGTGGACACGAAACTCAGACAGTGCTGGGGCACCACGCAAGATTTCCATATACCTTTCTCACCAAGTTTTAGAGTGTGGGGGGATTTGAGACGCGCGTATTATAGGGATCAGGCCCATCCTGAACAAACGTTTTTCTCATCTCGCGCGGTGTGACTCCCTTCATACTCTCTGGTATAAAGGTGCCTCTTTTTTGACAAATGCCGATTTTTTCAACAAGGGTACTCACCTACTTGCGCTGCATTTTTCGACTGTTCATCGGGATGATGTTGACGCTGGCCCTGGCCGGTTGCGACTTCTACCACCCCTCCAGCCAACTGGAGCAGATCCGCCAGCGAGGCGAGATCCGGGTTGGCACCCTCTATGGCCCCACTTCCTATTACCAGCGTGACGACACCGCACTGGGGTTCGACTACGAGCTGGCGCAGCTTTACGCCGACTGGCTGGGGGTCAAGCTGACCATAGTACCGGCCTACAGCACCGCCGAGCTGGTCGAGCAACTGCAAAAGGGCAAGCTGGATCTCGCCGCCGCCGCCATCGTCGTGACCCCGGAGCGGCGCAAGCTGTTCCGCTTCGGCCCAGGCTTCTACCAGGTCTCCCCCAAGCTGGTCTATCGCAACGGCTCCTCCAGGCCCAAGAACCTCGGTGACATCAAGGGCAACATAGTGGTGCCGGCGGGTTCCACCGGCGAGGACCTGATGAAGGAGCTGGCCAAGCAGTACCCCAACCTGAAATGGAGCACCAATCGGGATGCGGACGTGGAGGAGCTGCTCAAGCAGGTTGCCGACGGCAAGGTGGACTACACGGTGGTGCAGGACACCATACTGGCCCGTACCCAGCGCTACTACCCCGAACTCACCGAAGGCTTGACCCTCGCCAGCAAGCAGACCGTGGCCTGGGCCATGACCAAGCTGCCCGACGACAGCCTCTACGCCAGCATCATCGACTTCTTCGGTCAGCGCTTCATGGATGGCGCCATCGCCAAGCTCGACGAGAAGTACTTCGGCCACGTACAGAACTTCGACTTCGTCGACACCCGTACCTTCCTGCAACGGGCCAAGAGCCTGCTGCCCAAGTACCAGGCGCTGTTCCAGACCCACGCCAAGGATATCGACTGGCGGCTGCTGGCCGCCATCAGCTACCAGGAATCCCACTGGGATCCCCAGGCTCGCTCCTACACCGGGGTGCGCGGCATGATGATGCTCACCGGCCCGACCGCCAAGGCGATGGGGGTAAACGATCGCACCCACCCGGAAGAGAGCATCAAGGGGGGCGCCCGCTACCTGCAGGAGATGATGGCGAAGGTGCCCGACTCGGTCCCGGCGGACGAGAAAGTGTGGTTTGCCCTCACCGCCTACAACATCGGCTACGGCCACATGATGGATGCCCGCCGCCTGACCAAGGAGCTGGGCAAGAACCCGGACGCCTGGAGCGACGTGAAAGAGGTGCTGCCCCTGTTGCAGCAGTCACGCTGGCATCGCAAGGTACGCTATGGCTATGCCCGTGGCGGCGAGGCGCGCAACTATGTCAACAACGTGCGCCAGTACTACCAGAGCCTGCTCTGGCTCGACAACGAACAGCAGAAGGCCCATCGTCGGGAGGAGCTGGACGAGGACGACAGCAGCGAGCCGGACGTGCAAGCGCAGCGTCCGGCCATCATCGCCGAAGTGGTCAAACAGATCATCACCCCCTAGCCTCGCCGGGGGTGTGTTTTCCTGCCCTGTTCTCTGTTACCATCCTTGGGTATACGAGGGGCGCTGGAGCGAACTTATTGCAATGTATTCATTGCGTTGCAGTTCCTGCCAAGGGCCCTTTCGACCCCACGCAAGACCAGGGAGGAGAACAGGATGCGAGCACGCAGAAGAGCCATGTTGGCCCGAAAAACCAAATGTGCCTGGAGCCCGAGACGCAAGCTCAAGCTGGCCGACATGAAACGCAAGATCTGGCACAGAAACCGCTCCTTCACGCTGCTGATAGCGGAGCACACAGTATAAACCCGGCATCAGCCGGGTTTTTTTATGCCTTGTCAGGCTGCGCTTCAAACAGAACGGTGCGCTTGGAGACCAGGGTGTTGCAGTGGTTGCAAAAATAATCCACCGCGCCGCAAGCCCGAAGCCGCTCCAGCTCCTGCCCGCAGGCAGGACACAGGGCCCGGATACGATAACGGGCCTGACATTGGCCACACGTCGTCTCGCGGCTGCGGCTGTCCAGTTCGCCCTGACAGGCAGGGCAGGTCAGCGTGTTCATTCTCTTCTCGACTCCTCTTTACGTCACTGTGCACCGGCGTCACTCGCAGCCCCTCCCCCGGTTTGTCTGCCCTGAGGAGGGCCATCAAGAAAAACGGCTGCCGGTAAGGGCAGCCGCAGGGCTTTATTTCTTCGCTTTGGCCTTGAGCAGGCGCTTGCGCTGGCGTTCCTGGCTCAGGGTCAGGGTGTTCTTCTTGCCCTCGAACGGGTTGACCGACTCCTGGAACTCCACCCGGATCGGCGTCCCCATGATCTTCAACGACTTGCGGAAGTAGTTGATGAGGTAGCGCTTGTAGGAGTCCGGCAGGTCGTTCAGCTGGTTGCCGTGGATCACGATGCGCGGCGGGTTGTAGCCACCAGCATGGGCATACTTCAGCTTGACCCGGCGACCATTCACCATGGGCGGCTGGTGATCTTCCTGGGCCATCTGCATGATGCGGGTCAGCATGGCGGTGCTGGTACGGCGGGTCGCGGACTCGTAAGCCTCGTTGATGGATTCGAACAGGTGACCGACGCCACTGCCGTGCAGGGCGGAGATGAAGTGCACCCGGGCGAAGTCGATGAAGCCCAGACGTCTGTCCAGCTCGTTCTTGACGTCCTCTTTCACCTTCTGATCCAGGCCGTCCCACTTGTTGACCACCAGTACCACGGAGCGGCCGCTGTTGAGCACGAAGCCGAGGATGCTCAAGTCCTGATCCGTGATGGTCTCCCGGGCGTCAATGACCAGCAGGCAGACGTTGGCATCTTCAATCGCCTTGAGCGTCTTGATGACGGAGAACTTCTCCACCGTCTCGTGCACCTTGCCACGGCGACGCACGCCGGCGGTGTCGATGACCACGTATTTCTGATCGTCGCGCTCCATGGGGATGTAGACGGAGTCGCGGGTGGTACCCGGCATGTCGTAGACGATGACCCGATCTTCACCCAGCATGCGGTTGGTCAGGGTGGATTTGCCAACGTTGGGGCGACCGACGATAGCAAATTTGATGGGCAGGTCGGCGAACGGCGTCTCCTTGGTATCTTCCCGGGTGTCGAGCTCACCGGCAGCCACCATGCGCAGCAGGGCCTCTTCGTCGAACTCCTCCAGCTCCTCTTCCTCTTGTGCCTCGGTGGCAGAGCCGACCAGGGTCTCGAGGTGGGGGGCCAGGGCCAGCTCCAGCAGGCTCAGTACGCCACGGCCGTGGGCGGCTGCCATCTGGTAGACCTCGCCCAGGGCCAGACCGTAGAACTCGGACACCGCGGAGTCACCGTCGATGCCGTCGGTCTTGTTGGCCACCAGAAACACCTTCTTGTGGGTCTTGCGCAGGTGCTCGGCGATAGCCTGATCCGCCGCGGTGAGACCGGCACGGGCATCCACCATGAAGAGCACCACATCGGCCTCTTCGATGGCCAGCAGGGACTGCTCGGCCATCTTCAGCTCGATCCCCTCCTCGGTGCCATCGATACCGCCGGTATCGACCACGATAAATTCCAGCTCGCCCAGCTTCGCCTGGCCATATTTGCGGTCCCGGGTCAAGCCGGGGAAGTCGGCAACCAGGGCATCCCGGGTACGGGTCAGGCGGTTAAACAGGGTGGATTTCCCCACGTTGGGGCGGCCCACCAGGGCAACTACAGGAGTCATAAAAGCCTCATTCTCAAGACGACAAAGGCTCCGGGTCCGAAGACCAGGAGCCGGATATTCACATTATCGGACGATCAAGGACGCTTGAGGGCGTACAATTTGCCGTCACGGCTCTGCACATACAGGGTGTCACCCTCCACCAGCGGAGCGGCATAGAGACCACTGCTGTCGAGCTGCTGCATGGCCTTGATGGTCCCGTCGGTACGGTCCAGCCAATACAGGTAACCTTCCACATCGCCGACCACCACATAGTCACCCAGGATGACGGGGGCGGTCACGGTGCGGTTTTCCAGCTGGGTGTTGGACCACAGCTCGAGACCGTTGCGACGATCGACCGCAAACAGATGGCTGCGGCTGTCGGTCAGCACGATGGCATTGCCGGTCACCGCCATGTCGCGATAACCGGAATACTTGCGCTTCCACACTTCGTCTCCGCTCATCAGCTTGCGCGCCATCAACTGGCCGTTGTAGGCGATGGCGTAGAGCTCATCACCGGCAATCAGCGGGCTGGCATCGACGTCCACCATCCGATCCAGTTCGGTGGCGCCGCGCGGGTCAGCCACCTTGGATTGACGCACCGGCTGACCGTTGCTCAGCAGGGCGATGCCCACCTTGCCATCGGCGCGGCCATAGATGACGGCACCGTTGGTGATGATGGGGGCGCCGGCACTGCGCAGGGTCAGGGGCGGCTGCTCTTCGGACAGGGTCCACTGCAGCTTGCCCTCGTCGGTATCGAGCGCCACCAGGCGACCGGAGGTGGTCAGCACCACCACGCGGCCATCCTCGACGGCGGGGCTCGCCACCACTTCCCCCGGCACCGTGGTCTGCCACAGCACTTCGCCGTTGGCCTCGTTCAGGGCGTAGACCACCCCGTTTTCGGACCCGAGGAACAGCTTGCCGTAGCGGGAAACCAGGCCGCCGGAGAGACGGGCGCTGCGCTTGTCGGCGTTGATGGGCAGATCTGCCAGATCCACGCTCCACAGCTCCTTGCCGCTCTCGCGCTCGAAGGCGGTCACATCGCCATCACGGGCCGCTGCATAGATGCGGTCCTCTTCCACCACCGGCTTGAGCTGGGAGTAGAAGTTGCCGATGCCATCCCCGACCGAGGAGGACCAGGCGGTATCGGCAGTGAACGCGGACTCGACCTTGGGCAGGGGTGCCATGGGGTTGAGATCTTCTTCCGAACTGAACAGGGAGCAGCCCTGCAAGGCGAAGGAGACAGCCACCCCCAGCGCCATTCGCTTGTACAGATTACGCATCCGGAGCCTCGCCCGCAGTGACGGCTGGCAGCGCCAGATCATCCATCTTCAGCTTGAGTTCGGCGCTGCTCTGCAGGCCGCCGGCATCCGCCGCCGCCTGATAGGCATCGCGCGCTTCTTCGGCCTTGCCCTGCTTTTGCAGGATGTCGCCGCGCACTTCCGCCACCTGGGCCTTGAAGGCGTCGTTGTTGATCTTGCCAAGCTGGGCCAGGGCCTCGTCAGCCTTGCCCTGATCGCTCAGGACCCGGGCCAGACGCAGGGCGGCGATGGGCTTGATGCTGTCATCGCCACTGGCGGCCACCTGGGTCAGCTGCTCGGCAGCCAGATCCAGCTTGCCCGCCTTGACGGCGGCCGCAGCCAGTTGCAGGGCAGCCAGCTCGGCATAGGCGTCACCCTTGTGGGCGGTAATGAAGCTCTTTGCCTGCTCCAGAGCGGCGTCATCCCCCTTGGCGAGCTGGGCGGTCATCTCGTTGTAAGCCTGGGAGGCGGCTTCCTGGTTGTTCTGCTGCATCTCGTTGTAGTAGCGCCAGCCAAAGAGGCCGACCAAACCGATCACGGTCCCGGCGATCACCGAGGTGCCGTTCTCTTTCCACCAGTTCTTGATGACCTCAACCTGTTGTTCTTCAGTGGTATACACTTCCACAGCTTACTCTCCTTTCGCTGCCAGCAGGGCGATGGCGGCATAGACCGAGACGGTCTGTTGCTCGGCCTGGCCACGCAGATATTTGATGGTGATCTCCCCGCTTTGCACCTCGGTCTCCCCAAGGATCAGGGCAATGGCCGCGCCGCTCTTGTCGGCACGCTTGAGTTGTTTCTTGAAGTTGCCGCCGCCGCAGTGGCTCATGAGGCGCAAGTCCGGCAGAGCATCGCGCAGGCGCTCGGCCAGAGCAAAGCCAGCCTGCTCGGTCCCCTCACCCACCATGCAGAGATAGACATCCACCGCCGGGCGGATGTCAGCATTGAGCTCGAGGGTTTCAAGCATCAGCACCAGACGCTCCATGCCCATGGCAAAACCCACCGCCGGGGTCGGCTGGCCACCGAGCTGCTCCACCAGGCCGTCGTAGCGACCACCGGCACAGACGGTGCCCTGGGCCCCCAGGCTGTTGGTCACCCACTCGAACACGGTCAGGTTGTAGTAGTCGAGGCCGCGCACCAGACGCTCGTTCACCTCGAACTGGATGCCGGCCGCCGTGAGCAGGCGCTTGAGCCCTTCAAAGTGAGCCAGGCTCTCTTCGCCCAGGTGGTCGAACAGACGGGGGGCACCTGCCAGGATGGCCTGCACTTTCTCGTCCTTGGAGTCGAGCACCCGCAGGGGGTTGCTGTACATGCGGCGCTGGCTCTCTTCGTCCAGCTCGCTCTTGTACTGTTCCAGATAGGCGACCAGGGCATCGCGATAGGCAGCACGTTCGCTGCTCTGGCCGAGGGTGTTGAGCTGCAGGGTCACGTGATCGCTGATGCCGAACAGACGCCACAGGCGGTGAGTCAGCATGATGAGCTCGGCATCGATGTCCGGCCCGTTGATACCGAACAGCTCGACCCCGAACTGGTGGAACTGGCGATAGCGACCTTTCTGGGGACGCTCGTGACGGAACATGGGGCCCATGTACCACATCCGGCGTTCCTGGTTGTAAAGCAGACCGTGCTCGATGCCGGCACGCACGCAACTGGCGGTCCCTTCCGGACGCAGGCTCAGGCTGTCGCCGTTGCGGTCTTCAAAGGTGTACATCTCTTTTTCGACCACGTCGGTCACTTCACCGATGGCACGCTTGAACAGATGGGTCTGCTCGACGATGGGCATGCGCACTTCGCTGTAGCCATAGCTGGCCACGACCTGGCGCAGGATCTGTTCTACTTTCTGCCATACCGGGCTCTGCTCCGGCAGGCAATCATTCATACCGCGAATAGCTTGGATCTGTTTTGCCACGTTGATACTCGAGAAAAAGAGGTAAAATTTGGCCGCATTATAGGGATTTTCGACCCCGAGGTAAAATCGGGTGCCCGGATGCGGGATGTAAAATCAACAACCTAAAGCCGGGGCCACCCCAGGTGGCCCCGTCATGGTTCAACCTTTGTCCACCTGGATCTGGTTGGCCGGATCCAGCATGGCGGCCCGGGCACGGATGCGACGCTCCAGGGTCGGGATCAAATCCTTGTTGTCGAGCCGGTCGACCCGCTGGCCCCCCTCGTAGAAGGCACTCTTGTTGGCGGCCCCCGCAAGGCCGAGATCGGAAACCAGCGCCTCCCCCGGACCGTTCACCACACAGCCGATGATGGAGACATCCATCGGGGTGATGATGTCTTCGAGCCGCTCTTCCAGGGCGTTGACCGTGCCGATGACGTCGAACTCCTGACGGGAGCAGGAGGGACAGGCGATGAAGTTGATGCCGCGGGAACGGATGCGCAGGGATTTGAGGATGTCGAAGCCCACCTTCACCTCTTCCACCGGATCGGCGGCCAGGGAGATGCGCAGGGTGTCGCCAATCCCCTCGCTCAGCAACATGCCAAGGCCGATGGCGGACTTGACCGCGCCGGCGCGAAAACCGCCCGCTTCCGTGATGCCCAGATGCAGGGGTTGATCGATCTGCTTGGCCAGCAGGCGATAGGCACCGACTGCCAGGAAGACATCGGACGCCTTCACGCTCACCTTGAAGTTCTGGAAGTCGAGGCGATCCAGGTAATCCACGTGGCGCATGGCGGACTCCAGCAGCGCCTCCGGGGTCGGTTCGCCATATTTCTCCTGGAGATCACGCTCAAGGGAACCGCCGTTGACACCGATGCGGATGGGGATGTTGTAGTGACGGGCGCAATCCACCACCGCACGCACCCGCTCTTCGTTGCCGATGTTGCCCGGGTTGATGCGCAGGCAGTCGGCCCCGTACTCGGCCACTTTGAGGGCGATGCGGTAGTCGAAGTGAATGTCGGCCACGATGGGGATGCGGGTCTGCTGCTTGATGAGCTTGAACGCTTCCGCCGCCTCCATGGTGGGGACGGAGACCCGGACGATGTCGGCGCCGACCCGCTCGATCCGCTGGATCTGCTCGACGGTAGCGGCCACGTCCGTGGTCTTGGTGTTGGTCATGGTCTGTACCGTGATGGGGGCATCGCCCCCAACCGGCACGTTGCCGACCATGATCTGTCTGGATTTGCGACGAACGATGGGTGATTCGTGTGCGGGCTTTTCGTGAACAGACATGGCGGACTGATTACTCCTGCGGCAGTGAGAAGCGGGCAGTCCGGCCGTTGTTGTAACGGCTCATGTCGAAGGACTTGCCCTGATATTCGAGATTGACCGCCATGGGCGCGCCAATGATGAATCTGAGTGGCTCGGGTCCTTCCAGCACAAGCTCGTCGTTCGCCTTCTTCAGACCACTGAACAGGGTCTTGCCGTTGGCATCCTTGACATCCAGCCAGCAATCGGCGGTGAAGCTCATCTTGAGCTGGGGCGCCTTGGCGGGCTCGGTGGTCGTGCTCTCGGCAGTCGAGACCGCACCGGAAACGTCCGTCGGGACGGCTGCGCTGGCATCCGTAGCGACCACAGGCAGGGTCGCGGTGGCACCGCTCACCACAACCTGGGTGGACACGGCATCGGACGCTACGGGCAGCACGGGCTCGGCGACCTCCACGGCGGGGGCAACATTCGCTTCCGGCGTATTGACGGTCGCGCTCATCTCGGTCGCCGCCAGGGCGTCGTCACCGGCAGAGCGGCGCGCCGTGCTCTGCCACCACCAGGCGACGGAGAGCCCGATCAGCATCAGGATCACCAGCCAGGTCACCACCTTGAGCCGGCTGTCATTGGCCTGCTGGCGGGAGCGACGGGAGAAGCTCTGCATGTCGATGTTGTCGGGGGGAGTCAGCCCCAGCTTTTCGTAGGCGGCGAGGATGGTCTCCTCGGGGATGCCCACGAGCTTGGCATAGGCCCGCAGATAGCCACGAATGAAGGTATGGGACGTGTGCTTGTCATAGGTATCCGCTTCGATGGCGGCGATCAGGGTCAGACGAAGGTGAATGCGGGACGCAACCTGTTCCCGGGTCCAGCCGAGCTGTTCACGGGCGTTGCGCAGCAGCTGGCCTGGGCCCGCTGCCTGGGAGTCGTCTTGGAAATCGTGTGGCTGTTCAGTAGTCATTGGCTAAGTAACGCTTGGCTTGTTGCGAAGTGGGATATTGCCTTACCAGCTCAGTCCCGAATTGGTGAAGTAATGCCGGTTTGTCCATGGCCTGGGCCAGCCGCAGCCGGAGCCAGAGGCTCTCCTCGTTCTCCTCTGCCACGTCGGCAAAGCGCGCGAGGTAAGACTGGACATCAGGAAGCTTGCCATCTTTCATGGAAAGCTCGGCCATGTCCAGCAATAACCTAGGATTGCGGGGATTATACCCCAAGGCCAGACGATAATACTCGCCGGCCTTGTCATTTCTGTGATTTTGCATCGAGCAGAGCGCCGCATTCTCGTAGGTATCGGCGATCTTCACGTAATCGGGCTGGCTGACGGCCTGCAAGAACGCCTTTTCCGCTTCGTCGAAGCGGCCACGGTTGCAGAGGAAGGCGCCATAGTTGTTCATCGCGTCAGCATTGGACGGATCCATGGCCAGTGCTTTCTTGTAGCTCGCCTCGGCGGCCTTGAAATCCGACACCTGCTGGTAGAAATAGGCAAAACCGATGTAGACCTGAGGATTGTTGGGATCGTACTGAAGGGCGCGGTCGAGGTTGAATTTGGCCTGCTCGGCATTGCCCTGGCGCAGATACTGGATACCCAGATCGAGACGAGTCTGGGCGGCGGCCTTGAGGTCAGGACCCACTTCACGCTGGGTCGAATTCTGGCCAGCGTAAGTGGTCTCTGTGACACAACCTGGCAGCGCACAGAGCGCTGCCACTACGATCAATGTACGGATATCCATTTCCTGTCTATACAATGGCTTAGGAGTTAAACCATTTTGACGGAAATCCCATCCTGTTGCATCCGATTTTTCATGGTGCGCTTGGTGCGGTCGATCACCTCCCCCACCAGCTGCCCACAGGCGGCGTCGATGTCGTCACCACGGGTCTTGCGCACGATGACGGTCAGGCCGTATTCCATCAGCACCTTGGAGAAACGGTCGATACGGCTGTTGCTCGGCTTGCCAAACGGGTTGCCCGGGAAGGGGTTGAACGGGATCAGGTTGATTTTGCAAGGGGTTTCCTTGAGGACCTTGGCCAGCTCATGGGCATGCTGCATGTCGTCGTTGATGTGGTCGAGCAGCACATACTCCACGGTCACCCGGCCGCCGTTGGCGTTGGACTTGGCCAGATAGCGGCGTACACCGGCAAGGAAGGACTCGATGTTGTACTTGTCGTTGATCGGCATGATCTCGGAGCGAAGCGCATCGTTCGGCGCATGCAGGGAGATGGCCAGGGCAACGTCGATCTGGTCCCCCAGCATGTCCAGCGCCGGCACCACACCGGAGGTGGAGAGAGTGACGCGGCGCTTGGAGATGCTGAAGCCGAAGTCATCCATCATCAGCTTCATGGCCGGTACCACGTTGGCGAGGTTGAGCAGTGGTTCACCCATGCCCATCATCACCACGTTGGTGATGGGGCGCTTGCCGCCCACCACTTTGGCGGCACGCCACACCTGGCCGATGATCTCGGAAACTTTCAGGTTGCGGTTGAACCCTTGCTGGGCGGTGGAGCAGAAGGTGCACGCCAGGGCGCAGCCCACCTGAGAGGAGACGCACAGGGTCGCGCGGTCCGCTTCCGGAATGTAGACGGTCTCCACCTCCTGATCGCCCACCTGCAGCGCCCATTTGATGGTGCCATCGGCGGAGCGCTGCTCACGGCTGATCTCGGGAGCACGGATCTCGGCAATGGCCTTGAGCCGCTCGCGCAGCGCCTTGTTGACGTTGCTCATCTGATCGAAATCATCACAACCGAAGTGATAGATCCACTTCATTATCTGGTCTGCCCGGAACGGCTTCTCGCCCAACTCGACGAAGAAGGCACGCATGGCATCCCGGTCGAGATCCAGCAGGTTGGTTTTTGTTTCGCTCATCAGGGGCCTCAGCTCACACACTTCATAAATTATCGGCTGACCTACGTCAGGGGGCGGCATTGTACAAATAATGGGTCTGGCTTTCCACCTGGAGAATAAGTGGATATTGGCAGGATGACCAAAAAACAAAAGGGAGCCGAAGCTCCCTTGGTCACCAGCAGACAACATCAGCCGCGCGGGCAGATCTCGTCGTCGGAGAAGAAGTAGGCGATTTCACGGGCGGCAGAGGCCGGGGCATCGGAGCCGTGGACGGCGTTGCGATCGATGCTCTCGGCGTAGCAGGCGCGCAGGGTGCCGGCCAGCGCCTCTTTCGGGTTGGTGGCGCCCATGATTTCACGGTGACGGCGGATGGCGTCTTCACCTTCCAGCACCTGTACCATGACGGGGCCAGAGGTCATGAAGCCGACCAGACCATCATAAAACGGCTTGCCCTGGTGCTCGGCGTAGAAACCGGCGGCCTGTTCGCTGGTCAGGTGCAGCATCTTGGCGGCAACCACTTTCAGACCGGCGCTTTCGAAGCGGCTGTAAATGGCACCAATCAGGTTCTTGCTGACCGCATCCGGCTTGACGATGGAGAAGGTACGTTCGATAGCCATTGAGTTCTTTCCTTAACTACAGAGTTTTATTGTAGGAATCCATGTTCGGCGGCGATTATACGTAAACAAAAAACGAAATAACACACAAAAAATCAACTTTTTGTTAAACAAAAGAATCCTTGAAACAACATGGTGACTCATCTTGTGCCAGGGCAGAGAGAAAAAATGTGCGCTTGCGCACGATCGGCATGCTAATGCCTCAAAACCGTATCAATTGCTCAGCAAAGCAGCACTGGAAAGGGCACCCTGAGGTGCCCTTGTGATGCCGTTCACTGACTCAGCGCGTCTCCGCCAGCAGGGTATGGGCGATGGTGCGCATCCCCAGGGTATTGGCCCCGGGCGCCCACAGACTATCGCCGTTTTCGCTGAAGCAGGCGGCGAGATCGACATGCAGCCACCCTCTTCCCTCATCAGGGACAAAGCGGGAGAGGAAGCCCGCCGCGTTGGAGGCGCCCCCCGGTCCGCCGCCCGGCACGGGGCGGCTGTTGGCGGTGTCGGCATAGTGGGACGGGCACTGCTGGCGATGCCAGGGCTCCAGCGGCAGCGGCCATGCTGGCTCCTGTTCCGCATCCGAATAGGCCATGGCGCGGCTCACCAGCCCCTTGTCCAGTCCAAACAGGGCGTTGTAACGCCCTCCCAGCGCCATCACGGCCGCCCCGGTGAGGGTGGCGGCGTCGATGATGAGCGGCGCACCAGACTCGCCGGCCAGTTGCAAGCCGTCGGCCAGGATCAGACGCCCTTCGGCGTCGGTATTGACCACCTCCACCGTGGTGCCGTTCTTGTAGGTGAGGATGTCACCCAGCTTGTAGGCATGGCCGGATACCAGGTTCTCGGCGCAGCAGAGGATGAGCTTCACCCGCTTGTCGAGGCCACGCAGAATGGCCAGCGCCAGCGCGCCGGTGACGATGGCGGCACCGCCCATGTCGTGTTTCATGGTCAGCATGCCCTGGGAGGTCTTCATGGAGTAGCCGCCGGAATCGAAGGTGATCCCCTTGCCCACCAGGGCGGCAGCTACCGGCGCCTTGGGATCCTTGCCCGGATTGAAATCCAGCTCCAGCATCACGGGCTCGCGGTCACTGCCACGACCCACTTGATAGAGACCGACCCAGCCCGCCTGTTGCAGCGCCTCTCCCTTGAGGATGCGATGGCTGATCCGGTCCGGTGCCAGCTCGGTGAGGAAGGCGGCGGCTTCGACCGCCAGCTCCAGCGGCCCCAGCTGCTCCGGGGTGGCGTTGGTCATCTCCCGCACCCAGCGCCCGCACAGCCAGCGCGCCTCCAGCTCCTCCCTGTCCTCCTCGGACGAAGTGGCCCACTGCAACCCCACTTCCGCCTTGGGCGTCTGCAGCCCCTGGGCAAAGGCCCACTGCTGCTCCCGCTCCCAGTGGCCAGCCAGCACCACCTGCTGGATCCCCTGGCTGCACAGGCGCCGCGCCGCCTGCTGGATATCCAGCAAGGGAGTGGCGCTCACCAGATGGATCACCATGCCGTCGGCACGGTGGGAGAGCAGTGCCCCCTCCCCCCACTCGGCCGGTGCAAACTCTCGGCTCAACCAGACGTTCATGCGCACACCTCCTGCAGCCAGCGGGCAATCGTGCGAAGACCATGGCCCTTGGCCCCGGTCGCCCAGAGATCATTGCCCGACTTCTGATAGGAAGCGGCCAGATCCAGGTGTACCCAGCCCCTGCCTTCGTCACGGACAAAGCGCGACAGGAAAGCCGCTGCGGTGGTGGCACCGGCAGTGCCTTCGGCGGACGCCACGTTGCCCAGCTCGGCAAAGGCCGAGGTGAGCTGGCCTGCGTGCCAGGGTTCGAGCGGCAGCGGCCAAGCTTTCTCGTTTTCGGCGTTGGCGGCAGCCAGCGCGCGCACCTGCTCCGCCTCATCAAGGGCAAACACGGCATTGTAGTCGCGGCCCAGCGCTGTCTTGGCGGCGCCGGTCAGGGTAGCGGCGTCGAGGATGTAGGCAGCCCCGCTTTCGCTCGCAGCCAGCAGGCCGTCTGCCAGCACCAGGCGACCTTCCGCGTCGGTATTCTGGATCTCGACCGAGATGCCGTTGCGATAGGTGAGGATGTCGCCGAGCTTGAAGGCGTGGCCGGAGACCAGGTTCTCGGCGCAGCAGAGGATGAGCTTGACCCGCTTGTTCAGGCCACGGCTGATGGCCAGCGCCAGGGCGCCGGTCACCATGGCGGCGCCGCCCATGTCGGACTTCATCGGCAGCATGTTGTCGGAGGACTTCATGGAGTAGCCGCCGGAATCAAAAGTGATCCCCTTGCCCACCAGCGCCGCGACCACGGGGGCGTTGGCATCCCCGGTCGGGTTGTAGTCGAGCTCCAGCAGCACCGGCTCGCGCTCGCTGCCACGGCCCACCGACCAGATCCCGATATGACCCGATTCACGCAAGGCTTCGCCAGCGGTGATGCGGGCGGTCACCTTGTCACCGCCAAGGCTGCGAATGAGCAGCAGAGCGGACTCCGCCAGGCTCATGGGGTAGATGGCTTCCGGGCAGCCGTTGGTCACCTCGCGCACCCAGTGGGTCGCTTTGAGCAGGGCGGCGAGTTCGGCCGCTTCCTGCGCGCTCTGTTCACCAAAATCGAGCTCGCGAACCCCCTTGGCGGCATAGAAGCCCTGGGCAAAGGCGTAACGACGCTCCCCATTCCACCCCTCGCCCACCAGCTTGATGCGCTTGATGCCGCTCGACTCGAGGCGTCTGGCAGCGCGCTGGATGGCGCGCAGCGCCTCCTTCTCCTGGCCAGCGGCCAGATGGAGATGGGCCTCGTCCCCGTTGAAACTGAGCAGGGCACCCTCGCCCCACTGGGCGGCGGCAGCCTGGGACGACAACCTTACGTTCATCATGTCAGCCATGTTCTCTTGCTTCCTTTTTATTGGCACTTTCATCAACGAATAGGGAAATCACGGGCACAAAAAAGGCCGCTCCCTCAAGGGTCACGGCCTTCACCATATCATTACTGCACCATGAGATGCTGCACGCGCAATTCACTCATGTGTAATTAAGGGGTCATCAGTGGCGCTCAGACGCCAGATTCAGGGTGTACTTGGGCAGTTCCACCACCAGATCCTCGTCCGCCAGTCTGGCCTGGCAGCTGAGACGGGATTCCGGCTCCAGCCCCCACGCCTTGTCCAGCATGTCGTCTTCCAGCTCGTCGCTCGGCTCGAGGGAGTCGAACCCTTCCCGCACCACGCAGTGGCAGGTGGTGCAGGCACAGGACTTCTCGCAGGCGTGCTCGATCTCGATGCCATTGCGCAGCGCGATATCCAGAATGGTTTCACCGGTCGCACCTTCGAGGGCCGCGCCGTCCGGACAGAGCTCGGGATGGGGCAGAATAATCAGTTTTGGCATATCACACCTTGTTGACGTTTTGTCCGGTCAGCACCTTGCGGATGGAGGCATCCATCCGGCGGGCTGCAAATTCGCCACTGGCAGCGTCCGCCGCCTCGATGGCCTCTTTGATCTGGTTGGTGGTGCCCGTGCTGCGCATGGTCAGCAGATGGGCGATGGCGGCATCCAGCTCGGCCCGCTCGGCGGGGCTCAATAAAGCCTCGCCATCGGCGGCCAGGGCGGCGTTGAGGCTCTCGACCACCCGGTCGGCCTCGACCTGCTGCTCCGCCAGCATGCGGGCGTCCATGTCCTGCTGGGCATTGGCGATGGAGGCGCTCAGCATGTTGAGGATGTCATCCTCACCCAGTCCATAGGAGGGCTTGACCTGGATCTCGGCCTGCACGCCGGAGGATTTCTCCATGGCGCTGACCGACAGCAGACCGTCCGCATCCACCTGGAAGGTAACGCGAATGTGGGCCGCCCCCGCCGCCATGGGCGGAATGCCGGTCAGGGTGAAGCGGGCCAGGGAGCGGCAATCGGCCACCAGCTCGCGCTCTCCCTGCACCACGTGGATGGCCATTGCGGTCTGGCCATCCTTGAAGGTGGTGAACTCCTGGGCGCGGGCCACCGGAATGGTGGTATTGCGCGGGATCACCTTCTCGGCGAGGCCGCCCATGGTCTCAAGACCGAGGGAAAGCGGGATGACGTCCAGCAGCAGCATCTCGGCGTCGGGCTTGTTGCCCACCAGGATGTCGGCCTGGATGGCGGCACCGATGGCCACCACCTTGTCAGGGTCAATGCTGGTCAAGGGGGTGCGGCCGAAGAACTCGCCCACCCGCTCGCGCACCAGCGGCACCCGGGTCGAGCCACCGACCATCACCACTTCCAGTACCTCTTCCTGCTCGAGACCCGCATCGCGCAGGGCGCGCCGACAGGCCTGCAGGGTGCGCTTGACCAGGGGCTGGATCAGCTCGTCAAACTGGCTGCGGGTGACGGTACCCTGCCAGCCGGCAAAGGTGCAGGAAACGGCATCGGCATCGGTGAGGCCGTGCTTGATGCTGGCCGCCGCATCCAGCAACTCGCGCTGGGTACGGGCATCGAGCTGACCGGACAACCCGGCTTGCTCTTTGAGCCAGTCCGCCAGCAGATGGTCAAAATCGTCACCACCGAGTGCCGAGTCGCCACCGGTGGCCATCACCTCAAACACCCCGCGATGCAGGCGCAGGATGGAGATATCGAAGGTTCCGCCACCCAGGTCATAGACGGCGATCACCCCTTCCTGACCCGAGTCGAGGCCATAGGCGATGGCCGCCGCCGTGGGTTCGTTGAGCAACCGCAGCACATGCAGACCGGCCAGTCTGGCCGCGTCCTTGGTGCCCTGACGCTGGGCATCGTCAAAATAGGCGGGCACCGTGATGACCACGCCGTCGAGGTCTCCCCCGAGGGACGCGGCACCGCGCTCGGCCAGTTTTTTCAGGATCTCGGCCGAGACCTGCACCGGGTTGACCAGCCCCTGGCGGGTCTGCAACTGGGGCATGCCCGTCTCGGTAGCCACGAACTCGTAAGGCTGCTGACGGGTATCGATATCGGCCAGCGCCTTGCCCATCATCCGCTTGACCGAGACGATGGTGTTGTGGGGATCGAGGGCCGCCTCACGCTTGGCATCGAAGCCAATCCGGATGGTATCGGCCTGGTAATGGACCACGGAAGGCAGCAGATCACGCCCCTGCTCGTCACAGAGGGTGTCGGCCTGGCCGCTGCGCACGGCGGCGACCAGGGAGTTGGTGGTGCCAAGATCGATGCCGACGGCACGTTTATGCTGGTGAGGCGCGGCGCTCTGGCCTGGCTCGGCAATTTGCAGTAATGCCATGGGTAATCACAATTCCTGCGTTAGAGGGTCAAGACTCGAACAGCGAGTCTTCGAATCGTTCCAGCTCCTCGAGGAGCTTGTCGACAAATTTGAGCTTGCGAACGCAATCCGCCGCCTGCAGATCCTCACCCCTGGTGAGAGAGTCGGTCAGCCGTTGCATCAACGCCTGGTGATCATGCCTGATCTCCTGGCGAAAATCCTTGATGGCCCCCTCAGGGTCGGCGTCGCCCTTGAGATCAGCCAGCCGCTCTCGCCACTCCAGCTGTTGCATCAGAAAGGCAGGATCTTGCAGTGTCTGCTGCTCGCCGCGAATATCGGTGCCCCGCAAGGAGAGCAGGTACTCGGCTCGGCGCAAGGGGGCCTTGAGGGTGGTAAACGCATCGTTGATCTGGGCAGCACGCTGCACGGCAGCAAGCTGCTCCCGCTCGGGGGCAGTCGCAAAACGATCGGGATGGAACTGGGTCTGCAGCTGACGATAGGTGTCAGCCAGTTGGCGAGTATCGAGCTCGAAGCCCTCAACCAGCCCGAACAGCTCGAAATGATTCATCCTTCGTCCTCAGACAATAGCGCTGGGAGTGCAACCACACTCGTCTTGAACTTGAAAGCAGTGGCATGGACTGGCGTCCACACCACTGTGTTGATGAGCAAGGTGTTGATCACAAGAGACTCGCCGCAACAGGGCTCACCCTTGGGGCTGCGAGGCGTTGCAAACATGGGCGATCGGTCAATCGAACCACTTACACGCTGAAGCTTTCGCCACAACCACATTCGCCCTTGGCATTCGGGTTGTTGAACTGGAAGCCCTCGTTGAGGCCTTCCTTCACGAAGTCCAGCTCGGTGCCATCCAGGTGGATCAGGCTCTTGGCATCCACGATGATCTTGACGCCTTTCTGCTCGAACACCTGATCCTCGGCAGCCAGCTCATCCACGAACTCGAGCACATAGGCAAGGCCAGAACAGCCGGTCGTCTTGACGCCGAGGCGCAGGCCGATACCCTTGCCCCGGTTGATCATGAAGGAGGAAACCCGCGCCGCTGCGGCATCTGTCATGGTTATGGCCATACTGCTCTCCGGACCTTAAAGACCTTTCTTCTGCTTGTAATCGGCGATGGCGGCCTTGATGGCATCCTCCGCCAGAATGGAGCAGTGGATCTTCACCGGCGGCAGCGCCAGCTCTTCGGCGATGTCGGTGTTCTTGATACCGGCCGCTTCGTCCAGGGTCTTGCCCTTGACCCACTCGGTCACCAGGGAGCTGGAGGCGATGGCGGAACCACAGCCGTAGGTCTTGAACTTGGCATCTTCGATGATGCCATCGTCGCTGATCTTCAGTTGCAGCTTCATGACGTCACCACAGGCCGGTGCACCGACCATGCCGGTGGCGACGCTGGGATCGTTCTTGTCAAAACCACCGACGTTGCGGGGATTCTCGTAGTGGTCGATTACTTTTTCACTGTAAGCCATATCTAACTCCTGCTAATTCCGTTGTTCACCAGACCCTTGCCATGCTGGCAAGGATCAGTGATGTGCCCATTCGACCGTGTTCAGATCGACGCCATCCTTGAACATCTCCCACAGGGGGGACATCTCGCGCAGACGACCGATGGAGTCGCAGATGAGCTTGATTGCGTAGTCGATCTCTTCTTCGGTGGTGAAGCGACCGATGCTGAAACGGATGGAGCTGTGTGCCAGCTCGTCGTTCAGACCCAGGGCGCGCAGCACGTAGGAAGGTTCCAGGCTGGCCGAGGTACAGGCAGAACCGGAAGAGACCGCCAGATCCTTCAGTGCCATGATGAGGGACTCCCCTTCCACATAGGCGAAGCTGACGTTCAGGTTACCCGGTACACGCTGATCCAGATCCCCGTTGATATAGACTTCTTCGATGTTCTTGATGCCATCCCACAGACGCTGGCGCAGGGCCATGATGTGCTGGCTCTCGCTCGCCATCTCTTCCTTGGCGATGCGGAAGGCTTCCCCCATGCCGACGATCTGGTGGGTTGCCAGGGTACCGGAGCGCATGCCGCGCTCGTGGCCACCGCCGTGCATCTGGGCTTCCAGACGAACACGGGGCTTGCGGCGCACATACAGGGCGCCAATGCCTTTCGGGCCGTATACCTTGTGGGCGGACATGGAGAGCAGATCGACCTTGAGCGCTTCCACGTCGACCGGGATCTTGCCCACGCTCTGGACGGCGTCCACGTGCAGCAGGATCTTGCGGGAACGGCACAGCTCGCCGATGGCAGCGATGTCTTGCACCACCCCGATCTCGTTGTTGGCGTGCATGATGCTGACCAGGATGGTGTCATCACGCAGGGCGCCTTCGATCTGCTCAAGAGTGAAGAGGCCATTGGGCATGGGCTCAAGGTAGGTCACCTCATAGCCTTCACGCTCCAGTTGGCGGCAGGTATCCAGCACGGCTTTGTGCTCGGTCTTGGAGGTGACGATGTGCTTGCCCTTGCCGGCGTAGAAATGGGCGATGCCCTTGATGGCCAGGTTGTTTGACTCGGTCGCACCGGAGGTAAAGACGATCTCGCGCGGATCCGCGCCGATCAACTCTGCCACTTGATTACGGGCCAGATCCACCGCCTCTTCGGCCTGCCAGCCGAAACGGTGGGAACGGGAGGCTGGGTTGCCGAACAGGCCGTCCATGGTGAGGCACTGCATCATTTTTTCTGCGACACGCGGGTCCACCGGACAGGTTGCCGAATAATCAAGGTAAATAGGCAGTTTCATCTTTTTCTCCGTTACGACGGGGTCACACAGCGACTCGTCGTGGAAAGCACGTTTATAGTTGGACTTTCAAGCTCACATCACCGCGTTCGGCCCGATCAACCAGGGACAACACGGTCTTCATTTGTTCATCTTGCTTGCCGGCGATACGGCGCACATCGGCCTGACCAACCAGCTCGGCCAGGGTGATATCCCCCAGGAAACTGGAGATGCGTTCGCTCAGATCCCGCCACAAGGAGTGGGTCAGGCACTGGGTACCACCGTGGCAGCCCCCTTTGCCGAGGCACTTGGTCGCATCGACCGATTCATCGACCGCGGTGATCACCTGACCGACCGAGATCTCGCCAGGGGCCAGACCGAGGCGATAGCCGCCACCGGGGCCACGTACGCTGCTCACCAGACCATGTTTGCGCAGACGAGCAAACAGTTGTTCCAGATAGGACAAGGAGATGCCCTGGCGCTCTGAAATATCAGCCAGGGGCACGGGCCCCTGCTCTGCATGCAACGCCACGTCGAGCATGGCTGTCACCGCGTAACGTCCTTTTGAGGTCAGTCTCATATGCCTTACCGTCTTGCGAACCAATCAATATGTGGCATATGGTCACATACCCGACTAAATCAGTCAAGTATATGCTTGAGTAAATCAGTCGGGATTAATCCTGTGCCCTGGACTTCTGGACAGAGGTGAGAATGCCCCGCAGGATGTTCAACTCCACCGCTTCGGGTCTGGCCCGATTGAATAGACGACGCAGTTTGCTCATCACATGGCCTGGATGGTCATCGGCAATGAACCCCGTCTTTTGCAGCGTCTGCTCCAGATGCTGATAAAACCCTTCCAGTTGCTGGGCGCTGGGGTACTCGACCCGCTCATCCTCCGGGGCCGAATGCTCCTGGTTCTGTACTTCCAGCCAGCGCATCCGCACCTCGTAACAAAGGGTCTGCACTGCCATGGCCAGATTGAGGGAGCTGTATTCTGGATTGGCGGGAATGGCCACATGGAAGTGGCATTTTTGCAGTTCGTCATTGGTGAGGCCGGTACGTTCACGGCCAAACACCAACGCGACCGGGTGCTCCATGCCCTCGGCAACCAGCTTCTCGCCCGCTTCACGGGGATCCAACATGGGCCAGCTCAGGGTGCGGGAACGTGCACTGGTGCCGATGACCAGACCACAGTCGGCAATGGCTTCATCCAGGGTCGGCACGATACGAGCGCGAGCCAGGATATCGCTGGCCCCCGCCGCCAGGGCGACGGCCTCCTCATCCGGCTGGGTCTGGGGATCGACCAGCACCAGTTGAGTCAGCCCCATGGTCTTCATGGCCCGCGCTGCGGATCCCATGTTGCCGGTGTGAGAGGTGTTTACCAACACGATACGAATCTGATCCAACATGCCCAGTCAATCTTCAGTCAAAAATGGCGCGCAATTGTAACATAACCAATCGCTATTTTGGCACCGCTTCCGACCAGGCATTTCTGCACAAACAGGCAGATGACGCCTTCCCACCCTGCGTGGTCACGCTGACAGTGGGGTACTGCGGCTCAAGCTCACCTGTTCCGCAGCACTCGGGCAAGAAAACGGCTCAGCCCATTGTCGCGGCAGTGGGCACGTGCGTCTCGCGGGCCCGCTCGATAAAGCTCGCCAAATCCATCAGGGGGTATTTCATCAATCCCAGCCCGTCCAGATCCAGGCTGTCCATCAGATTTTTCACCTCCAGGCCCAACTCGGTATCCCCCTCTATCTTCAGCCGGCGCTGGAAGAAGAGGGAATCCGGGTCTTCACGGCGCCCGGCGATCAGAACAAGATCCTGGCTATTGCCGCTGAAACAGACATCGGCGTGCTCACACTTCCTTGCCACCACCAATTTGCCCTCCCGCTCGCTGATAAACCAGCATAGCCCCAGATCGCTGACTTCCACTTTCAGCCACTTGCCCGCAAGAAACGCAAATTCCCCCTCTTCGATGGCCTCCCGGAATACCCTGCCCAGCAGGGCCTCCATCAGGTTTTGTTGCAGCGGGAAGGGCACCAGCTTGAGGGGGTGGCGCAAGAGACGGGGTGCCTGTTCAACCAGGCGACGTTGCAGATGTTGAAACACGATAAACTCCCAGTTTTTTGCGCATTCAAGCACAGCCCCTTCGGCAAGATCCTGTTGAAAATCAAACTTGTGCCCACTTACCTCAAGAAGGGTAAAGCCACCTAAAGCTGCCTCAGGTCAAAAAGCGGGGGCGCAAGCATGAATACAATCGGGCCACTTTGCATTTTTGCCCTCTCGGAGCGTACCCGATGGAATTACTCTGCCCGGCAGGCAGCCTGCCGGCACTGAAGACAGCCGTGGATAACGGGGCCGATGCGGTCTACATCGGCTTCAAGGATGACACCAATGCCCGCCACTTCGCCGGGCTCAACTTCACCGACAGCAAGCTGGAAAGAGCGGTTGACTATGTCCACCAGCATGGCCGCAAGCTGCACATCGCCATCAATACCTTTGCCCACCCGGGCTCCGATGCCCGCTGGAAGCAGGCCGTGGACAAAGGGGTGGCGCTCGGTGCAGATGCCCTGATCATCGCCGATCTCGCCGTGCTCGATTATGCCAGCCGCCGCCATCCCGACATGGAGCTGCATGTCTCGGTCCAGGCCAGCGCCACCAACGCCGCTGCCATCCGCTTCTACCAGCAGCACTTCAACGTCGGCCGGGTGGTGCTGCCGAGGGTGCTCTCCATGCATCAGGTCAGGCAGCTGGCCCGCGAGACCGACGTCGGCCTCGAGGTGTTCGCCTTCGGCAGCCTCTGCATCATGGCGGAAGGGCGCTGCTACCTCTCCTCCTACATGACCGGCGAGAGCCCCAACACCGTCGGCGCCTGCTCACCGGCCAAGTTCGTACGCTGGGAAGAGACCCCGAGCGGCCTCGAATCCCGCCTCAACGAGGTGCTGATCGATCGTTACGGCCCGGGGGAAAACGCCGGCTACCCGACCCTGTGCAAGGGGCGCTTCGAGGTGGATGGCCAGACCTATCACGCGCTGGAGGAGCCCACCAGCCTCAACACCCTCGGCCTCCTGCCCGAGCTGTGCCAGACCGGCATCCAGTCAGTCAAGATCGAGGGGCGCCAGCGCAGCCCCGCCTATGTGGAGCAGGTGACCCGGGTCTGGCGCGCCGCCATCGACGCCTATCAGGCCAACCCCGAGGCCTATCAGGTCAAGGCTGAGTGGGATGCCCAGCTCGCCCGTGTCTCCGAGGGGAGCCAGACCACCCTCGGTGCCTATCATCGCCAGTGGCAATAAGGAGCCCTGTTCATGAAATTCTCTCTCGGCCCCCTGCTCTTCTACTGGCCCAAGGCCGACACCCAGGCCTTCTATCAGGCGGCCGCCGCCAGCCAGGCCGACATCGTCTATCTGGGGGAGACCGTCTGCAGCAAGCGGCGTGAACTGAAAGTGGATGACTGGATTGCCCTCGCCCGTCAGGTGACCGCCTCGGGCAGGCAGGCGGTGCTCTCCACGCTGGCGCTGATCTCTGCCCCCTCCGAGCTCAAGGAGGTCAAGCGACTGATCGACAACGGCGAGCTGATGATCGAGGCCAACGATCTGGGGGCGGTCCAGCTCGCCAGTGAAGCCGGGCTGCCGTTCGTCTGCGGCCCCGCCATCAACGCCTACAACGCCGACGTGCTGCGCATGCTGCTTAAACAGGGGATGCAGCGCTGGGTGATGCCGGTGGAGCTCTCCCGCGACTGGCTGATGCAGCTCAATCAGGATCTGGGCAGGGAGCGCCAGCAGTTCGAGGTGGAGGTGTTCGCCTATGGTCATCTGCCGCTCGCCTACTCGGCACGCTGCTTCACCGCCCGATCCCTCGACCGGCCCAAGGACAACTGCGAACTGGCCTGCATCGACTACCCCACCGGGCGACTTGCCAGCAGTCGCGAGGGGCAGAAGGTGTTCAACCTCAACGGCATCCAGACCCAGTCCGGTTACTGCTACAACCTGGGCAACGAGCTCAAGGGGATGGAGGGCTTGGTGGATGTGGTGCGCCTCTCGCCCGAAGGCATGGAGACCCTGACGATGCTGGAGCGCTTCAAGGCCAACGAACAGGGGATGGCCCCCCTGCCCTTGCTGCAGGAGCGGGACTGCAACGGTTACTGGCGCCAGATCCCCGGCATGAGCCTGGTGGAGTAGCGGCACACCCCGTGTCACCAGACAGCAAAAAGGCCTCGTCAAGAGGCCTTTTTCATGGGGATCAAACCCGTTTAGTCACGCTTTGCCGCTCTTGCCCTGGGCTCCGGGTGGCTGGGGCTTGCGCGCCATCAGTTCCAGCTCCAGCAAGGCATAGCGATGCTCGATGAAGTCATAGACGTTGTTGGCCAGCGCCAGCTTGAAGTAGCTGATGGCTTCCTTGCGGTTACCCTTGGCCAGCTCGAACTTGCCGAGGTAGAAGTAGGTCTCGCACAGGCGCTCGGCGAGCTCCCTGTTGTCCTTGACCCCTTTCACCACGTTGCTCATCAACTGGGTGGCATTGATGTCGCCCGTATAGAGGCGCACCAGATCCCAGTTCCAGGCGTCGTCGTCATACTTGTTGAGCCGCTCGCGCATCCGGCTCATGGCCGCCGGTCCGTTGAGCTTCTGCTCGGCCAGATAGAGCCAGATCACCCGATAAGGGTCTTCTGGTTGCGCCTCGTAGAAGCGCTTCATATCCGCCGCGGCAAGCTCGGGGCGATTGCCGTAATAGAGCGCGATTCCCCGGTTGAGATAGGCGTAGTCGTAATCCGGGGCGAGCTCCAGGGCGGAGTCGAACGCCTCATAGGCCTCGTCGTAGTTCTGCTGTTGAACCAGATAGACACCGATGAAGTTGTAGGCCTCGGCAAAATCCGGCTTCTCCCGCAGGGCACGGTTGAAGTCGAGTCGCGCCAGGGAACGCAAGCCCACCCGGTCAAACACCACGGCACGCTCATAGAAGAGTTCTGCCCGCTGTTCGGTCGTCAATTCCATTTCACTGAGCATCTGCCCGAGTCGCGCCAACGCCAACTCGCTCTGGTAGGAGACCTGCAAGGGGGTCGCCAATACCAGTGAAGCGGGTTGCGGCTTGGGAACTTGAGGCGCTTTTACCTGACTGCTACTGCTGCAACCCCACAAGGGGAGCAACAACAGGATACCCGTGAGGTATCCAATCCCTATCCTGACGTTCAATGAACACTCCGACGCTTACGCTTGACCCCGCATATGGTAAAGATCACGGGGCCGTTTGTCATGTGGCGCAGCCCCTCTCCCTCAAATAAATCAGGATTCGACAGGGTATCCGGCGTCGCTCCAGCCGCGAAAGCCTCCATCGACGCTGACGACCCGGGAATAACCCATCTTCTGCAGGTTATCCGCCACCAGGATGGAGCGAAATCCCCCACCACAATAGAGGTAGAGTTCGGTGTCGGGATCCGGATACCGGGTCTCGATGTCACGCTCTATCACCCCGCGCCCGAGATAGGTGGCCCCCGGCAGATGGCCCCTGGCCCACTCGCTCTCTTCGCGCACGTCGATCAGATGAAATGCTCGGCCCTCATCCTGCCAGCGCTTGATCTGATGCACATCGGTTTCCTGCACCTGCGGGCGGATGGCCTCTACCAGGGTCAGAAAACGGGGATTGTGTTGCATGGGCTTGCTCCTTGCTTTGGGTAATGGATGCTGGGTTGTGGGGAGCATCATGACTCACCCCGGCCACAAGAGAAAGGGCGCCTTGCGGCGCCCTTGTCTGTTACGGCAGGATCTCTTGCTGATCCGCGCCCTCTTTTTCCACCTGGGTCGGTAGCATGTGCTCCCGCTTGATCCCGAGGAACATGGCTGAGGCGCTCGCCACATAGATGGAGGAGTAGGTCCCGAAGGCCACCCCGATCACCATGGCGATGGAGAAACCGTGGATCAGAGGCCCCCCCTTGAGCAGCAGCGCCACCACCACCACGAAGGTCAACCCCGAGGTGATGATGGTACGGCTCAGGGTCTCGGTCATGGAGAGATCCATGATCTCCGCGGTGTCCCCACGGCGTACCTTGCGGAAATTCTCCCGCACCCGGTCGAACACAACGATGGTGTCGTTCAGGGAGTACCCCACCAGCGTCATCAGCGCCGCCAGCACGGTCAGGTCGAACTCGTACTGGAAGTAGGCGAAGATGCCGAGGGTGATGATCACGTCGTGAGCCAGGGAGAGGATGCCCCCCGTGGCCAGACGCCACTCGAAGCGCACCGCCACGTAGATCAGGATACAGATGATGGAGGCCAGCATGGCCAGGGCACCGTCGGTGGCCAGCTCGTCACCCACGGAGGGACCGACGAACTCGACACGCTTGAGCACGGCGCTCTCGTCGACCAACTTGGCGGCCGCCAGGACCTCGTTGCCCTGCTGCTCGACCTTGACGCCCTCTTGGGGTGCCATACGCACCAGCACATCACGGCTGGAGCCGAAGAACTGCAGGGTCGCCCCGTCAATCTTCTGCTGATCCAGCGCCTCGTGCATCTTGTCCAGGCTCACCGACTGCTGGAACCCCACCTCGATGGTGGTACCGCCGGTGAAGTCCAGCCCCCAGTTCAGGCCACGATCGTACAGAACGTAGAGGGCGAGCACCGTTACAAGAGCAGAGAGGACCATACCCAGCTTGGCGAAACGCATGAAGGGGATGGGCTTTTCAAAATGTAGAATTTGAAACATGTCTCTTCCTTAGATCGGCAGCTTGTCGATGCGCCGTCCACCCCAGGCCAGGTTGATGATGGCGCGGGATACCGTGATGGCAGTGAACATGGACGCCGTCAGGCCGATCCCGAGGGTCAGGGCGAAGCCCTTGATGGCACCGGTACCGATACCGAACAGGATCACGCAGGTGATGAGCGAGGTGATGTTCGAGTCGGCGATGGTGGAGAAGGCACGATCAAAGCCCATGTGAATGGCTTGCTGCACCCCGCGACCATTGCGGATCTCTTCACGAATACGCTCGTAGATCAGCACGTTCGCATCCACCGCCATCCCCAGCGTCAACACGATACCGGCGATGCCCGGCAGGGTCATGGTGGCCCCCGGGATCATCGACATGATACCGACGATGAGCACCAGGTTCATGGTCAGCGCCAGATTGGCCACCCAGCCGAAGGCACGGTAGTAGATCCCCATGAAGAGCACGATCACCAGCATGGCCCAGCCGATGGCTTCCATCCCGCTGTCGATGTTCTGCTGACCCAGGCTCGGGCCTATGGTGCGCTCTTCGACGATCTGAATGGGGGCAATCAGGGCACCGGCACGCAGCAGCAGCGCCAGGTTGTGGGCTTCGTTGGCGTTGTCGATCCCGGTGATGCGGAACTGGCTACCCAGGCGAGACTGGATGGTGGCGACGTTGATCACCTCCTCCTGCTTGCGGAACTTGCGCTTGCCGTCCGGACCAGGCTGACCCACCGGCTTGTACTCGATGAAGACGGTCGCCATGCCCTTGCCAACGTTGTCCTTGGTAAAGTTGGCCATCTTGTTGCCACCCTGACCATCGAGCTTGATGTTGACCTGGGGACGGCTGTATTCATCGAAACCGGACTGGGCACCCACGATGTGGTCACCGGTCAGGATCACGCGCTTTTGCAGTACCACGGGACGACCGTTGCGATCGTTGTAGACCTTGGAGCTCGGCGGCACGCGGCCTGCGGCAGCGGCCTGGATATCGGCAGCCTCATCGACCATGTGGAACTCCAGGGTCGCGGTGGCACCCAGGATCTCCTTGGCACGGGCGGTGTCCTGGATCCCCGGCAACTCGACGATGATACGCTCACCGCCCTGCTGCTGGACCAGCGGCTCGGCCACACCCAGTTCGTTCACCCGGTTGCGGATGATGGTGATGTTCTGCTCGAGGGCATACTTCTTCACCTCTTTGACCTTGGCTTCGCTCAGAGTGGCCAGCAGGATGAAGTCATCCCCTTTCTGGTCGGTGGTGAAGACAAGATCCGCATTCTGGCGACGCAGGAAGGAGAGTGCCTTGGCCTGATCGGCCTCGTCACGGAAGACCACCTGCACCTGATCCCCGACCCGGCGTACACCGGAGTAGCGGATCTTCTGGGTGCGCAGCTCGGCGCGGAAATCCTGCACCATCTGTTCCTGCTGCTTGGCCAGCGCTTCGGCCATGTCCACTTCCATCAGGAAGTGCACACCGCCCCGCAGGTCAAGACCGAGCTTCAGGGGCGCCGCGCCGATGGCCTCAAGCCAGGCGGGGGTCGACGGTGCCAGGTTGAGGGCGGTGATGAAATTGTCGCCCAGCTTGTTGGCCACGATGTCGCGCGCCTTGAGCTGGTCTTCGGTGTTGTTGAAACGGATCAGGATGAAGCCGTGCTCGAACGCCGCATGCTTGACCGGGATCTTCGCCTCGTCGAGGGTTTCCTTCACCTGATCGAGGGTTTCTAGTTTGACTTCGGCACCACGGCTGGCAGAGACCTGCAAGGCCGGGTCTTCGCCGTAAAGATTGGGGGCTGCATATAGAAAACCGATGGCGATCACGACGATCACCATCAGGTATTTCCACAGCGGATAGCGATTTAACACGCTGTGCTCCTCGGGAGATTAGAGGGACTGGATAGAACCCTTGGGCAGAACGGCAGAGACGAAGTCACGCTTGATGGTGACCTGGGTCTGATCGTTCAGGGCCAGCACAATGTAGTCGCTGTCGGCGGAAACCTTGGCGATCTTGCCGACCAGGCCACCGGAAGTGAGCACTTCGTCGCCCTTGGAGAGGGAGCTCATCAGATTGCGATGCTCCTTGGCACGCTTGGCCTGGGGACGGTAGATCATGAAGTAGAAGATGAGACCGAACACGGCCAGCATGATGATCATTTCCATGCCACCACCCTGTGCTGCCGGAGCCGCGCCTTCTGCATACGCCTTGGAGATAATGCTCATTTAACAACCTCTTATTGATGTAGATTTGAATACTAACTTATATGTCGTTGTTATTTCACGTCATTTTCAGCCAGTGGAGGCACAGGCTTCCCTTGCCGACGGTAAAACTCAGTTACAAAGTCGTCTAATTTACCCTGCTCGATCGCGTCCCGCAAACCCTGCATCACGCGCTGGTAATAACGCAGGTTGTGGATGGTATTCAGACGGGCACCGAGGATCTCGTTGCACTTGTCCAGATGGTACAGATAGCTACGGGTGTAGTTCTTGCAGGTGTAGCAATCGCAGTCCGCATCCAGGGTGCTGGTGTCTTCCCGGTACTTGGCGTTGCGGATCTTGACCACGCCATCGGTGGTAAAGAGATGACCGTTGCGGGCGTTGCGGGTCGGCATCACGCAGTCGAACATGTCGATACCGCGGCGCACCCCTTCCACCAGATCCTCCGGCTTGCCCACCCCCATCAGGTAGCGCGGCTTGTCGGCCGGAATTTTCGGGCAGACATGGTCAAGGATGCGATGCATGTCCTCTTTGGGCTCACCCACGGCAAGACCGCCGACCGCGTAACCGTCGAAGCCGATCTCAAGGAGACCGTCCAGCGACACATCCCGCAGCGGTTCGTAGACAGAACCCTGGATGATGCCGAACAGGGCGTTCTTGTTGCCGAGTGCATCGAACTTGTCACGGGAACGCTTGGCCCAGCGCAGGGACATCTCCATGGACTTGCGCGCTTCCTCGTAAGTGGCCGGGTACGGGGTGCACTCGTCGAAGATCATCACGATGTCGGAACCCAGATCGTACTGGATCTCCATGGACTTCTCGGGGTCGAGGAAGATCTTCTCGCCGTTGATGGGATGACGGAAGTGCACCCCCTCCTCGGTGATCTTGCGGATGTGCCCCAGACTGAACACCTGGAAACCACCGGAGTCGGTCAGGATGGGCCCCTGCCAGTTCATGAAGTCGTGCAGATCGCCGTGGGCGCGCATCACTTCCTGACCCGGGCGCAGCCAGAGGTGGAAGGTGTTGCCAAGCAGGATCTGGGCACCGGTCTCACGCACCTCTTCCGGTGTCATCCCCTTGACGGTGCCGTAGGTGCCGACCGGCATGAAGGCCGGGGTCTGGACCACGCCACGCTCGAACACCAGTTGACCGCGACGGGCACGCCCATCGGTGGTTTTCAATTCAAATTTCATTGCTACCTCTATTCAGTCAGAGAAACAGTCTGACAACAAAGGGCCCGAGGGGCCCGGTAATATGAAGCCGGCCGGCATACTGACAAGCAGAGCCTGAACGACTTCTGAAGGGCAAGGCTTAACCCTGCACCCGGCGACGGGTGACGAACATGGCGTCCCCGTAGCTGAAGAAACGGTACTGTCCCGCCACGGCGGCCTGATAGGCGGCCATCACGTTGTCATAGCCGGCAAAGGCGCTGACCAGCATGATCAGGGTGGATTCGGGCAGGTGGAAGTTGGTGATCATGGCATCGACCACCTGGAACTCGTAACCGGGGAAGATGAAGATGTCGGTGTCATTGAAGAAGGGCGCCAGCGGCTTGCCCTGGGCCAGGGTCGCCTTGGCCGCACTCTCGAGGGATCGCACCGACGTGGTCCCCACCGCAACCACCCGACCGCCGCGGGCGCGGGTCGCCGCGATGGCATCCACCACCTCCTGGGGCACTTCGGCGTATTCCGAGTGCATGTGGTGATCTTCAATCTTGTCGACGCGCACCGGCTGGAAGGTGCCCGCCCCCACGTGCAGGGTCACGAAGGCCATCTCCACGCCCTTGGCACGGATCTGCTCGAGCAGCGGCTCGTCGAAGTGCAGACCGGCGGTCGGCGCCGCCACGGCACCCGGCTTCTGGTTGTAGACGGTCTGGTAGCGCTCCTTGTCGGCATCCTCGTCGGGACGGTCGATATAGGGAGGCAGCGGCATATGGCCGATGGCATCCAGAATGGTCAGCACAGGGCGCGGGTCCAGGAAGTGGATCTCGAACAGAGCGTCGTGACGGGCACGCATCTCGGCCTCGACGGGCACGCCGTCGGCACCGCCATCCAGAAGGAGGCGGGTACCTGGCTTGGGGGACTTGGACGAGCGGACGTGCGCCAGCACGCTGTGCTCGTCCAGAATGCGCTCCACCAACACCTCCAGCTTGCCGCCGCTGGCCTTCTGGCCAAACATGCGGGCCGGAATGACACGGGTATTGTTGAACACCAGCAGATCGCCGGGGTTGAGCTGGTCAAGCACATCGACAAAATGACCGTGGCGCAGGGCGCCGGTTTGACCATCGAGCTGCAGCAGGCGGCTAGCGGTACGCTCCGCCATGGGATAGCGGGCAATCAGCTCGTCTGGCAGATCAAAATGAAAATCGGATACTTGCATCTTTCACCTCGGGGGAATCGGCGGCTAGTCTAGTTATCCCCCTCTTCCAAGGCAACCCAAAAGACTAAAAACCCAAGGAAGACAAGGGATAGCGGGCCATTTTGTGAGGCTGGGCCCGTTAAAAAACCTTTAAGGTTTTGTATTGACCCCGATCATGTTCTGGCGACGGGGGCTGGGCTAGGGTGGAAGCAGACACACAAGGAGGCCCACCATGATGACCCTCTCCGAGATCATGACTGAACACCCCTTTACCCTGGGTCCGGAAAACAGCGTCAAGCAGGCGATGGAGCTGATGCAGCAGGAGCGGATCCGTCACGTTCCCATCGTCGATGAACACCAGCATCTGCTTGGTCTGGTCACCCTCTCGGACATCCTGGCCACCCGTGAATCCAAGCTGCTGCTGATCAACCCCGAGCGGGAGGCGGAGTTCACCGACAGCGTCCAGCTCGACGAGATCATGACTCGTCAGGTGGCGAGCGTGGATCCCCACGCCGGCATCAAGGAGGCGGCCCTGTATCTGCAGCGCCACAAATATGGCTGTCTGCCGGTACTCAAGGGGCGCAAGCTGGTTGGCATCGTCACCGAGTCGGACTTCATCGCCGTGGCCATCAATCTGCTGGAGCTGATGGAGGAGCAGGAGCCCCCAACCGACTTTTGATCTTAAAATTCTGTAATAAAATTACAATAAAAGCGTTTTAAGCCTAATTTAACGGCTATTTAAGTGAAACACTTTCAATTTGACTGTAAAATTACACCACAAAACTTGCGTTGTGACATTCATCACACTATGATGCCCACTATGCAATGGTTGCCGAAGAGGAGATGAGGATTGTGCACCCGCCATCTTCTCTTCATATGTCTGCAAGTTTGCACACCCCGTAGTTAGTCTTTGCTGTAAAGCATATTTATCGCCATTCCTTGTTTGATGACCCGGCCCTGTCTGTGCGACTGCGCCGGGATTTTTTTATCCCTCTTTTTTCTACTGCGCCGCCTCGTCTGCCCCCTTCTCTGCTCACGCAATGAAAACAAATCCGGCCCAGCTCTTGAAAATGTGACATGCAGGACAGAAATTGAACTTCGACAATGAGTTATCTCCGAAGGCCTGAGATATTCATGTTAGGTACAGTTGTGATGGTCTATCTAATAAATAGATTTATGTGATTCAAAATTGTGGCTTTGACCGATTAGAAAAAGTCACTATGATGACTCCATCGAAAGTTAAGCGCCTCGTCTGGCACGACTCTTCAACACCAGACAGGCATATGTACATCACCAAGGAGCAAATACATGTCTACCTACATCAACACTGAAATCAAGCCGTTCAACGCCACCGCCTACCACAATGGCAAATTCGTTCAGGTGTCTGACGCTGACCTGAAAGGCAAGTGGTCCGTGGTGTTCTTCTACCCGGCTGATTTCACCTTCGTCTGCCCGACCGAGCTGGGCGACCTGGCCGACAACTACGCCGAATTCCAGAAGCTGGGCGTCGAGATCTACGCCGTCTCCACCGACACCCACTTCACCCACAAGGCCTGGCACGACACTTCTGACACCATCCAGAAGATCCAGTACCCGATGATCGGCGACCCCACCGGCACCATCACCCGCAACTTCGGCGTGATGATCGAAGAAGCTGGCCTGGCTGACCGCGGTACCTTCGTCATCGACCCGCAAGGCGTCATCCAGATCGTTGAAATCAACGCTGGCGGCATCGGTCGTGACGCACTGGAACTGCTGCGCAAGGTCAAGGCTGCCCAGTACGTTGCTTCCCACCCGGGTGAAGTGTGCCCGGCCAAGTGGAAAGAAGGCGACGCCACCCTGGCCCCGTCCCTGGATCTGGTAGGCAAAATCTAAGCCTCCCCGCTCTGAAGACCGGCCCGTTCAAGGGCCGGTCTTGTTTACGGCCCTCAGAAAATGCGCCGGTCTGCTGTGTGGACCTCTGTTTTCTGTATCCGGTCATCGTGCCGACCCGCATTCAGCAAGAAGGAATTCGACCATGTTAGATACCAACCTCAAACAACAACTCAACGGTTACTTGCAGTACATCGTCAATCCCATCGAGATCAGCGTGTCCGGCAATGACAGCGACAAATCCGCCGAACTCCTGGCATTGGCCAGCGAGATCGCCGAGATGTCCCCCAAAATTTCCCTGACCGATGGCACCAATGCCCGCAAGCCTTCCATGAGCATCGCGCCCCAGGGCCAGGCCCCGCGCGTGCACTTTGCCGGCATTCCCATGGGTCATGAATTCACCTCCCTGGTGCTCGCCCTGCTGCAAAGCGGCGGTCACCCCTCCAAGGCCGATCCGGCCGTGCTGGAGCAGGTGAAGAACCTCAAGGGCGAGTTCCACTTCGAGACCTATATTTCCCTCTCCTGCCACAACTGTCCGGACGTGGTACAGGCCCTGAACCTGATGTCCACCCTGAACCCCGGCATCACCCACACCATGATCGACGGTGCCCTGTTCCAGGATGAGGTGAACGAGCGTCAAATCATGGCGGTCCCGAACGTCTACCTGAACGGTCAGCCATTCAGCCAGGGCCGCATCTCGCTGGAAGAGATCGTTGCCAAACTCGACACCGGCGCTGCCGAGCGCAAGGCGCAAGAGCTGAGCGAAAAAGCGCCTTATGACGTGCTGGTGGTGGGCGGTGGCCCGGCCGGTGCCGCCGCGGCCATCTATGCCGCCCGCAAAGGCATTCGCACTGCCATTGTCGCTGAACGTTTCGGTGGCCAGGTGATGGACACCGTCGGCATCGAGAACTTCATCTCCGTGCCCTACACCGAGGGCCCCAAGCTGGCCGCCAGCCTGGAGCAGCACGTCAAGCAGTACGGCGTGGAAGTGATCACCGAGCAGCGTGCCGCCGCCATCAGCAAGGATGGTTACGTCAACGTGGACCTCGCCTCCGGTGCCACCTTGAAGAGCCGCGCCGTGATCCTGGCGACCGGTGCCCGCTGGCGCGACCTGAACGTGCCGGGTGAACTCGAGTACCGTACCAAGGGTGTGGCCTACTGCCCGCACTGTGATGGCCCCTTCTTCAAGGGCAAGCGCGTGGCGGTGATCGGTGGCGGCAACTCCGGCATCGAGGCGGCCATCGATCTGGCCGGTATCGTCGAGCACGTCACCGTGGTGGAGTTCGCCGATACCCTGCGTGCCGACGACGTGCTGCAGAAGAAGGCCCGCTCCATGGGCAATATCGACATCATCATGAGCGCCCGCACCACCGAAGTGATCGGCGATGGCAGCAAGGTGGTGGGCATGGATTACGAAGATCGCACTACCGGCGAGATCAAGCATCTGGCTGTGGCCGGCATCTTTGTCCAGATAGGCCTGGTGCCGAACACCGAGTTCCTCAAGGGGAGCGAAGTGGCCCTGACCCGCTTTGGCGAAATCGAGATCGACACCAAGGGTGCCACCTCCCTGCCCGGCGTCTATGCCGCAGGGGATGCCACCACGGTACCGTTCAAGCAGATCATCATCTCCATGGGGGCAGGTGCCACCGCCGCCCTGGGTGCATTTGATTACCTCATTCGCAACCCGGCGCCGGAAGCACAAGCTACCCAGGCCGATGCCGTGACCGCCTGATAACCGCCGCCCAACAAAAAACCGACTCCCTGGAGTCGGTTTTTTTATCCCTGTCGTTGGGTCGCCAGCCTTCAGTGCCCCTGCGGCGCGTCCCTCTCCTGCCCCTCTTCACTCACCGCTCTCTCTTCTGCATCAGGCACGGCATAGCTCGCCGGCACTGCCTCCCCTTCCAGATCCGTTCTTGGCTCCAGCTCCGCCGTCATGGGGGTGTTGGGGGGCACAGGTATGAAAACCTGATGCTCCGTCAGCGGAATGGGGGCTCGCTTACGCCTGCGCCAGCCGAGATAGGCCGACAGCAGCAGACCGCACAGGGCAAAGTAGACGAACAGCCCCTGTGGTCCGAACGTTGCCATGGTAAAGGGGGCCAGCAGCGGACCCGTCATGGCCCCCAGGCTGTAGGCAAGCAGCAGCCCCTGGTTTGCCCCCAGCACCTGATCCGGGCGCAGTTCATCGCAGGCATGGCTGAGGCTCAAGGGATAGATGGAGAACGCCATGCCCCCCAGCAGGAAGACAAGAGTCCCCTCGACTGGCTCGCGCCAGGGCTCCGGCAGCAGCACCATCAACAACGCGATCAGGGTCAGCAGGGCGCAGAGCAGCAGGATCACCAACCGTCTGTCGTAACGATCAGATGCACGTCCGATGGGATATTGCAGACACATCCCCCCCAGGATCACCAGCGCCATCATGTCCGCCACCTGGGAGAGGGAGGCGCCGCTGTCGGTGAAATAGAGCGGCAACAGCCCATAGATGGCCCCGAGGATGAGGCCCGAGGTAAAGCTGCTGCCCATTCCCGCCGGAGTGAGGCGCACCAGCTCCAGCACTCCCACCGGCTGGGGTGCCACCATGGCCGGCGTCGCCACTCGGGAGAGAGCCAGAGGCACCACGGAGAGAGTCGCCGCCATGGCGCACAGGGCGAACGGCGTCAGCACCATGGGGTCCACCTGCTTGAGCAGCTGCTGGCCCAGGGCAAGTGAGCCGTACAGCAGGATCATGTAGAGGGACATCAACCGCCCCCGGTTCGCAGGGGTGCTTGAGACCAGCATCCAGGACTCCAGCACCACGAACAGGCCGCCGGTGGCAAACCCCCCGATCAGCCGCAGCGCCGCCCAGGTGACAGGCTCCACCACCATGCCGTGCAGCAGAAACAGAAAACAGAGCAGGGAGGCATAAGCCGCATAGGCCCGGATATGACCCACCCGGATGATGAGGCGGGCATTGATGAAGGTCCCCAGCACCAGGCCGCCGAAATAGGCAGCCGACACCAGACCGATGGCCTGGGCGGACACCTGCTCGGCGGAGAGACGCACCGTCAGCAGGGTATTGAACAGACCGTGACCCAGAATGAAGATCACCAGACTGGTCAGGGGGGACAGCAACCTTGTCAGTGCCATGGAGCCTCCTCGCAACAAAAGGGTCATGGTAGCCCCTGCCTCCCGCCCCCTTCAACCCGAATGCCCTCCCCCTGCGGGGCTATGCTTGACGGGAACCCCACATGGAGATCCGAAAGATGAGACTCATGCTGTTGTTGGCCGCCCTGCTCTTTTGCGGCAGCGCCCTCGCCTTCCACTGCCCCATGGACATGAAGAAGATAGACGACGCCCTGGCCGCAGGCCCCGCCCTCAGTGCCGAGCAACTGGCCGAGGTGAAGCAGTTGAGAGCGGACGGAGAGACCCTGCACAACGCGGGCAAGCATCAGGAATCGGTCGATACACTGGCCAAGGCCATGGCCATTCTCGGCATCGATCAGGGCTGATACCGCCCCTTCGCCGCGCGACGGTCTCTTTCGCATCGCCCGGATACAGACCGCCAAAATGAAACAAGGCCCTCGCCATCACTGGCGGGGGCCTTTTCACTGCGGATGTCAGCGCTGAACGGGGCTACACCCGGCCACTGTAGACCAGGGTGCAATAGTTGAAGGCTATCTTGCCGTCAACGGCATGGCGAGCAAACTCGCGGCGAACGAGCGCCGTCATCTGATCGTGGGCCGGCGTGCCCGCCACAGGCGCATAGGAGGAGGAGTTGAGCCGTCCAAGCACCCCGTCAAGATCGAACAGCTGGCTGTTCTCGAAGCGATCGAGCCGGTACTCCCCGGTGAAGAAGGCGCGAAAATCCGCCTCACCGAGGTTGCGATGATTGACCTCCTCGTAATCCCCCGAGTAGGCGTGCAGCCCCTCTTCATAGGCCTTGAGAAACGGGGTGTTCGTCAGCCTGTCATTCCAGATGAGGGCGACCTGGCCACCGGGCTTGAGCAGCCGCTGGCACTCCTGCCGAAAAGCCGCGCGATCGAACCAGTGAAACGCCTGGGCGACCGTCACCAGATCCATCGCCCCCGTGGGCAGGCCCGTGGCTTCCGCACTGCCGTGCAGCCAGCCGATGTTCCCCACCTGAGCGAGCAGCCGTTTGGCGGCAGCCCGCATATCGTCATTGGGCTCCACCGCCCAGACCCGCGCGACCCGGGGGGCCAGCAGGGCGGTCAGGATGCCGGTGCCCGCGCCGATGTCCGCCACCTGGGCCTCTGGCCCCATGGCCAGCTCCCTTGCCAGAAAATCCAGCATGGCGGCGGGATAACCGGGTCGATATTTCACATAGGCCTCGACCCGGGTCGAGAATCGCTGGGTACTGTCCATGGCAGACTCCTCTCTTGCTGCGGCCTTCATGCCAGCTCCCGGCCTGGTGACCAGGATCCCCATGCCACTACACTTGACCCCATCATGCAAGCCCCAAGCGGGTGGCAAACGGCGTACAGGCTGGCTTGTCACCCAGCGAAGCAGCAGGCGCTGCGGGCGGCAGGATACCCATCGGGGCGCCCGCTCACGGGCGTCGAAGGACAAACACCAGGATGGAGCTGCGACACAATGAGACCAGTCAAGAACAGGATTTGCCTCTGGTATGACGGGAATGCCGAGGAGGCCGCACGGTTTTACGCCAGCCTCTTCCCCGACTCCGCCGTCGGTGCCGTACACCGGGCCCCGGCCGACTATCCCGCCGGCAAGAAAGGGGATGTGCTGACGGTCGAGTTCAGGGTGATGGGGATCCCCTGCCTCGGCCTCAACGGCGGGCCCGGGGTCAGCCACAACTGGGCGTTCTCGTTTCAGGTGGCTACCCAGGACCAGGCCGAGACGGATCGCTACTGGCACGCCATCATCGACCATGGCGGTCAGGCGAGCGAGTGCGGCTGGTGTCAGGACAAGTGGGGCATCTCCTGGCAGATCACCCCTCAGGTCCTCACCGAGGCGATCACCGATCCCGACCCCGAGGCTGCGAGGCGCGCCTTCGAGGCCATGATGCAGATGGACAAGATTGACATTGCCACCATCGAGGCGGCGCGCCGGGGCGAGTAGCCCGTTCGCACGGGCGCCACACACAACAAGGCCACCCCTGGGGGTGGCCTTGTGCATATTGGCTGTCAGCCCTTCACGGCGCCGCCATTACTTGGCGTAATCCTCGGTGGGCACGCAGGAGCAGAACAGGTTGCGATCGCCATAGACGTCGTCGATGCGGTTGACCGACGGCCACAGCTTGCTGGCGCGCACGGCGTCGGACGGGAAGACCGCCTCGGCGCGGCTGTAGCCACGGTTCCACTCTGCATCCATCACGTCGTCCTGGGTGTGGGGCGCATGGACCAGGGGGTTGTCGGCGAGGCTCCAGTGACCGTCCTGCACCCGTGCGATCTCGGCGCGGATGGCGGTCATGGCTTCCACGAAGCGATCCAGCTCGCGCTTGGATTCGGATTCGGTCGGCTCGACCATCAGGGTGCCCGCTACCGGGAAGCTCATGGTCGGCGCGTGGAAGCCGTAGTCCATCAGGCGCTTGGCCACGTCCATCTCGCTGATGCCACTGGCTTCTTTGAGCGGGCGGATGTCCAGGATGCACTCGTGGGCCACCCGGCCGTTGCGACCTGTATAGAGCACGGGGAAGGACTCGCCGAGCTTCTTGGCCAGGTAGTTGGCGTTGAGGATGGCGACCTGGGTGGATTTCTTGAGCCCCTCGTCCCCCAGCATGGCGATGTACATCCAGCTGATGGGCAAAATGCTGGCCGAACCGAACGGAGCGGCAGACACGGCGCCGTTGTCACGGCTCGCCAGTTCGGTCTTGACCACGGCGTGACCGGCCACAAACGGTGCCAGGTGTTTCTTCACGCCGATGGGGCCCATGCCCGGACCACCACCGCCATGAGGAATGGCGAAGGTCTTGTGCAGGTTGAGGTGAGAGACGTCCGCGCCGATAAAGCCTGGCGCCGTCAGCCCGACCTGCGCGTTCATGTTGGCGCCGTCGAGGTACACCTGACCACCATACTGGTGAACGATGTCGCACACCTCCTTGATGGTCTCCTCGTACACCCCGTGGGTGGAGGGGTAGGTCACCATCAGGCAGGAGAGCTGGTCTCCGACCTCGGCGGCCTTGGCCCGCAGGTCGTCCAGATCCACGTTGCCTGCCTTGTCACAGGCGGTGACGATGACCTTGAGGCCCGCCATCTGGGCGGAAGCCGGGTTGGTGCCGTGGGCAGAGGCCGGGATGAGGCAGACATCGCGATGCCCCTCTCCGCGAGACTCGTGGTACTTCTTGATGGCCAAGAGGCCCGCGTATTCGCCCTGAGCGCCGGAGTTGGGCTGCATGCAAACCGCATCGTAGCCGGTCACCTTCACCAGCCAGTCTTCCAGATCTGCCAGCAGCAGCTGGTAACCCTGGGTCTGCTTGAGCGGCGCGAAGGGGTGCAGCTTGCCGAATTCAGGCCAGGTCACCGGGATCATCTCGGCGGTGGCGTTGAGCTTCATGGTGCAGGAGCCCAAGGAGATCATGGCGTAGTTCAGGGCCAGATCTTTCGCTTCGAGACGGTGGATGTAGCGCAGCATCTCGGTCTCGGAGTGGTACTTGTTGAATACCTCGTGGGTCAGCACGGCGTCGGTGCGCAGCAGGTCTTGCGGAATGGCGTGATGAGTCTGGGCGGCCTGGTCGAGGGCCTCCACATCGAGGCCGTGACCCGCCCCAAGGAACAGGTCGAACAGCTCGGCCACATCGCCTCGGGTGGTGGTTTCAGAGAGAGACACACCGACCGCACCATCGAGATCCGCACGCAGGTTGATGCCGAGCCCTTCGGCCTTGGCAATGAGTGCAGCCTTGTCCGACGTCAGTACTGTGAGGGTATCGAACCAGCTTCCGTGCTTGAGGGCCACGCCCTTGGCGGTGAGGCCGAGCGCCAGGATGGTGGTCAGACGGTGCACGCGGGAGGCGATGGTCTTGAGCCCCACCGGGCCGTGGTAGACGGCGTAGAAGCTCGCCATGTTGGCCAGCAGCACCTGGGCGGTACAGATGTTGGAGTTGGCCTTCTCGCGGCGGATGTGCTGCTCGCGGGTCTGCATGGCCATGCGCAGGGCGCTCTTGCCACGGGCATCCTTGGAGACGCCGATGATGCGACCCGGCATGGAGCGCTTGTAGGCGTCGCGGGTGGCGAAGAAGGCGGCGTGGGGGCCACCGTACCCCATGGGCACGCCGAAGCGCTGGGCACTGCCGAACACCACGTCGGCACCCAGTTCACCCGGGGATTTGAGCAGCAGCAGGGAGAGCATGTCGGTCCCGACGCAGGCCAGCCCCTTCTGGGCCTGGACGGCGGCAATGAGGGAACGCAGATCGGCCACATTGCCGGTGGTGCCCGGGTACTGGAACATGGCACCGAATACCTCTTCGCTCACGGCCTCGCCCGCAGGGCCGACCACCACATCGAAACCGAAGTGGACCGCGCGCTCCTTGACCACGTCGATCACCTGGGGGTGAACGTCGTCGGCCACGAAGAAGAGGTTGGATTTGGATTTGGCCATGCGCTTGGCCAGCGCCATGGCTTCGGCGGCGGCGGTGGCTTCATCGAGCAGGGAGGCGCTCGCCAGATCCATGCCAGTCAAGTCCAGGGTCAGCTGCTGGAAGTTGAGCAGGGCTTCGAGACGGCCCTGGGCCAGCTCGGGCTGATAGGGGGTGTAGGCGGTGTACCAGCCCGGGTTTTCCAGCACGTTGCGCAGGATGACGTGGGGCACGTGGGTGTCGTGGTAGCCCATGCCGATGTAGCTCTTGGCGATCTGGTTCTTGGCCGCATAGCCCTTGAGCTTGGCCAGGGCCTCCACTTCGGTCATGGGGGCGCCGATACCAAGCGGCCCCGGACGACGGATGGCGGCGGGGACCGTCTGCTCAATCAGATCGTCCAGGCTCTCGGCCCCCACGGTGGCGAGCAGGGCCCGCAGTTCTTCCTCACCCGGGCCGATATGACGGCGGATGAAATCGGTTTTTTGCTCGAGTTCAAACAGTGACTGGGTCATTTCCCTATTTCCTGGTAATAGGTCCTGGCATGACATCCTGATAACCAAGACCTGATGTTCCTGTAGCCGGTCGATACCGGCTCCACTCATGTTCTGTGTCCGCCGCGGGCAGACGGGGAATGCGGCAAGGGCATCCCGAAGGCGCAAAGCCTGCGCCCATCCTGCAACCGCCATGACCGCAGGATGGCAGTCATACAAGAGGGCCCTGCTGTGTTGGCAGGGCCCGGGGGCATTACTCTTCGTCCACCACGTTCTGGTAGCCTTCGGCATCCAGCAGGTTGGCGAGCTCGCCCGCGTCGTCCAGCTTGATGCGGAACAGCCAGCCGGCGCCGTAGGGGTCGGAGTTGACCAGCTCGGGGCTGCCTTCCAGCTCTTCGTTGACGGCCAGGATCTCGCCGCTCACCGGGCTGTAGATGTCGGAGGCGGCCTTGACGGACTCCGCCACGGCGCAATCTTCACCGGCGCTCACCTGCTTGCCCACTTCCGGCAGATCGACGAACACCATGTCCCCCAGCAGATCCTGGGCGTGCTCGGTGATGCCGACCACGGCTTCGCCGTTGGCTTCAACACGGACCCACTCGTGGGAGGTGGCATATTTCAGTTCGCTCGGGATATGGCTCATTTGTGCTTCCTTTATGCTCTTGGATCGCTTCAACAAAAATGGGGCGGCGAAGGTCAACCCTCGCCGCAATCAATGATTACACCAGCGGCTGGCCGTTGCGCACGAAGGCCGGCTTGGTGACTTTCACGGTGACCTGCTTCTTGCGGATCTCCACCTGGGCCTGTTCGCCGATATCACGGGGCACCCGCGCCAGGGCAATGCTGTAACCCAGGGTGGGCGAGAAGGAGCCGGAGGTGATCACCCCCTCCCGTGTCTCGCCGCTCTCGCTGGTGAAGGTGACCGGCATGCCGGCACGCAGCACGCCCTTTTCTTCCATTACCAGACCCACCAGCTTGGGCTGGTTGCCGGCGGCCTTCTGGGCTTCCAGGGCGGCGCGGCCGATGAATTGGCGGGAGGCAGGCTCCCAGGCCAGGGTCCAGGCCATGTTGGCGGCAAGCGGAGAGATTGACTCGTCCATGTCCTGACCGTAGAGGTTCATGCCCGCTTCCAGGCGCAGGGTATCACGGGCACCCAGGCCACAAGGGGCCACGCCGTTGTCCAGCAGGGCCTGCCACAGATCGCACGCCTTCTCTTGGGGGACCACGATCTCGTAGCCATCTTCGCCGGTGTAGCCGGTGGTGGCGATGAAGAGATCCCCGGCCTGCACACCGAAGAAGGGCTTCATGCCTTCGACCGCCGCATTCTGCTCGGGGGTGAACACCTTGGCCGCCTTGGCCTTGGCGTGGGGGCCCTGCACCGCGATCATGGCAAGCTCGGGGCGCTCGGTCACGCTCACGGCAAAGTCGATGGCGTGATGGCGGATCCAGGCCAGATCCTTCTCGCGGGTGGCGGAGTTCACCACCAGGCGGTAGAAGGTATCGGTCAGGAAGTAGGTGATGAGGTCATCGATGACGCCGCCTTCCGGATTGAGCATGCCGCTGTAGAGGGCCTTGCCGGGGACGGTGAGTTTGGCCACGTCGTTGGCCAGCAGGTGTTGCAGGAAGGCTTTGACCCGCTCGCCGGTCAAATCGACGATGGTCATGTGGGAGACATCGAACATGCCTGCATCGGTGCGCACCACATGGTGCTCTTCCAACTGGGAACCGTAGTTGATGGGCATCTCCCAACCGTGGAAGTCCACCATCTTGGCACCCGCTTCCAGGTGTTTCGGATGCAATACAGTAGTCTGGATCATCGCTGTGTTTCCTTAAGCGTTCGCGACAACACTCGCAATCCGCCCCGGCTCGTCGGGAACTACGGACCACAAGCTCTGTGCTCGTTCCCGCCCGGGCGGGCAGGAGTGATTCCTTGAACGGAGCGGATTATATGACAAGCGTGCCGGGGCACCGCTCAAAAAAAACTAATCCTCACCCAACTCACTGACACCAGACACTAAGGCAAAAACAGTGATAAAAACAGCCAAAACCGCGCCACCGCGGGATTTAATATTGATTTTTACCGTCCCGTCACAATTTACAGAAAAACGTTTCGCTTCTCGCCAACATTAAAGGCTGACACCCCGAAGGGGCATCTCGCCCTGTCAGATTAGTTTTTTTGTTAAAACCCCGGGGTAATATTAGATTTTTTCACCTTTGGCCAGGGCGGGCAGCTCCCCATCCAGCCCCATGGCGGCCCGGATCATGCCCTGCTTGAGGGGACCAAGACCGTCGACGGCGCGAAGCCCCACCCCGCGCACCAGCTTCTTGAGGGGGTTGCTGCCCGCAAACAGTCGCTTGAGCCCCTCCATGGCCGCCAGCATGCGCGCCGCCTCGCTCTTGCGCCAGCGCTCATAGCCCCGCAGGTTGGCGAGCAGGCCGATGTCCGCGCCCTTGCCGTGATGAATGAGGATCTGCTCCGCCAGGGCGGCGGCATCCAGCAAGCCCAGATTCACCCCCTGCCCCGCCAGCGGGTGGATGGTGTGGGCCGCATCCCCCACCAGCACCAGGCGCTCGCGGGCAAAGTCGCGGGCGTAGCGGGCGGTCAGCGGAATGGCGCTGCGAGCCCCTTCCATCTTGCACAGACCCAGCCGGCCGTCGAACGCGGTAGTGAGCTGGCGGTTGAACTGCTCTTCATCGCACTGACAGAGCGCCTCGGCCCGTTTGGCGGGCACCGACCAGACGATGGAGCAGAGATCCGGTTGCCACAGGGGCAGGAAGGCGAGCGGCCCCTGGGGGGTGAAGATCTGGCGGGCCACCGCCTCATGGGGTTCGGCACAACGCACCGTCGCCACCAGGGCGTGATGACCGTAATCCCAGCTGGTGAGGGGAATGTCTGCCTGACGGCGCACCCAGGAGTGGGCGCCGTCGGCGGCCACCACCAGCTTTGCCGAGAGGGCCTGGCCATCTTCCAGCAGCAGCAGGGCGCCCGCTGGCCCGCACTGCAGGCTGGTGGCCCGGGCCGGGGTCAGCATCTGGATATTGTTGGCCCCCGCGATGGCGTCCAGCAGCGCAAGCTGGATCACCCGGTTCTCGACGATGTGGCCAAGGGCCCCCTGACGCAGGCTGGCGGCATCGAAATCGATGTGGCCGAAACTGTCCTGCTCCCACACCTGCATCTTCTCGTAGGGCTGCAGGCGGCGCGCCACTATGCCGTCCCAGGCGCCGACTCCTTGCAGGATGTGCTGACTCGCGAGGCTCAGGGCACTGACCCTGTTGTCCGGCGTCTCACCGAGCGTTGCATCGGGCAGCCGGCCTTCCACGATGGCCACCTTGATCGCCCGGTTCTTGAGGGCGGCAGCGAGCCCCAGGCCCACCATGCCCCCCCCCACGATCACCACATCCACATCTTGCATCTGCATTCTCTTGTGTCCTTTCCGGGCGAGTCGCCAGGATCTGCGAGGCGACGCCCACAGGCGTGCCTCTTGCTCGAAATCGTCTTTGCCGCCGGGGCGACAGCGCTTATTGGCCGCACACCTCGCCCACGAATCCCAGGGTGCGGGAGGCGAGCGGTGCCTTGAGCCAGGGCACTCTGCCCATCAGGGAGAGCGCCAGATTGCGGCCCACCACAAGGGGAGCGTGATGGTTTGAGAAGAGCTGGGCCAGGGAGGACGTGAGCCAGACGGTCTGGGCCTGATCGTCCCGCCGCTGCTGCCAGTAGCCGCTTAGCACCTCAAAGCCGCCGATGTCTTCCCCCGCCGCGAGCGCACGGGTCAGGGTCCGGGTCAGCACGTCCAGATCCCGCATGCCGAGGTTGAACCCCTGACCGGCGATGGGGTGCAGCAGGTGGGCGGCGTTGCCCACCAGCACGGTGCGCTGGGCCAGCGGGTAGTCGGCCACCGTCAGCACCAGCGGATAGAGGTGGCGCACGCCGGTACGCTCGATGCGCCCGAGGCGCCAGCCAAAGGCCTGCTGCAGACGGGCGAGAAAGGCGGCGTCATCCAGTGCAAGCAGCCCCTGTGCCTCGTCCCGCGGGACGCTCCACACCAGGGAGGAGAGGCCGTCCTGCATGGGCAGCAGGGCCAGCGGCCCTCCGTCGGTAAAGCGCTCGAAGGCCCGTCCGGCGGGATCCTCGGCGGTCTTGACGGTGGCGATGATGGCGCTCTGACCATAATCGTGGCGACTGACCGGCATCTTGAAATGCTGGCGCACGAAGGAGTGGCCCCCGTCGGCCGCCACCAGCAGCCGGGTGCGGTAGCGCGCGCCGCCCTCCAGGGCGAGCGTCACTCCCCCCTCGTCGGGGTCGATGGCCTCAAGCCTGGCCGGGCACAACATACGGATCTGCGGGCAGGCGGCGATCGCCTCTTGCAGCACGATGCCCGCAGCCGACAGCTCGATCACCTGACCGAGGGCGGGCAGGCCATACTCTGCCGCCGACAGCCGGGTCTGGCCGCAGTGGCCCCGATCCGACACATGGATATGGGTGATGGGGGAGCAGTGGGGCGCCAGGTGCGGCCAGAGGCCGTGACGGGCCAGCGCCTCGCAGGTACCGGCGGAAAGCGCGATGGCACGGGCATCGAAACCGGGATGAGCATTGAGCTCGGGCGCACTCGCCTCCAGCAGCAGGATCTGCAGGGGGGCACCATCCTGTCCTTTCAGGGCGGCAAGGGAGAGTGCCAGCACGGCACCGCTCATACCACCGCCGACGATAGCCACGTCGACGTGAACCAGATCAGATTGAGACATGAGAAGAGGGCATAGGCGAAAAAACGTGGGCCAATCCTACCACAAAGGTGGCGGACGGGATGCGAAGCCACGGGCAAAAAACCGCTTTGGCACCATGGGTTAGCAGAGTACCTCCCCTGCTCTCACCCCTTGTAAAACAGAAAGAGCGCCGTGATGCGCTCTTTCATTGACCCGCTGGGCGGGCAGATCAGTGCAGGGTCGGCGGCGTGCTCGGCGCGGCCGGGCGCTTGCCAAACTCCTCGAACGCCATCATGACTCCGAGGCGCACGTGTTCGTAGAGCACCAGGAAGGAGGCTTCGTTCTCTTCATCTTCCTGATCGAACTCGGCAGAGACCTGGGTGATACTGGCGATGTCCTGAATCATCTCCTGCAGCTCTTCGGATGCCTTGGAGAGCTCCTGTTGGACCACGCCAAAGCCGGCCAGGAAGGCCTGGGACCAGTCCACCAGCGAGTCGATGCGCTCATCGAGCGGCGCCTCGTCGCTTGGCAGCAGCAGCTCGACGCCCTTTTGTGCCATCAGACTCTCGATCACCTCGTGATAGAGGTCGGTCATCACCTGGCGCACCGGTGCCGGCAGACCGAAACCGTCGTTGATCAGATCATTGAAATGGGGCTGCCAGCTTTTGTCGTCCAAGGCCACGCCACCGCACACCAGGCCGCAGATCACGCCATGGGCCTCGACGGCCGTCGCCATGAGGTCGTGCTGTGCCATCAGGTCCGCCACGGCGGCGTATTTCAGGGGGTTTGTTTTGCTCATCTAAGATCCGCTCAAAGTTCAGGCAAATATGCAGAATTTATGGCCGAGATCCTAGCATTCTCCCCCTGCCAGAGCCAGCAAGGCCTTGAAACTTCTGCATCTGCGCTATATAGTCCCGCCCAGTTGTCCACGTGGATAAAGGCGGAAATCAGCCCCGCCGTATTGAGGAAGGCATGAGCATAGAGGCCGTAGAAATCGTCATTCTGGGACGTCCCTACAAGGTGTCCTGTCCCCTGGGACAACAAGATGCCCTGCGCCAGGCCGCCGACCAGCTGACAGACAAGCTCATCGAGCTTCGTCAACGTTCCAAGGTCTCCAGCAACGAACAGCTGGCCGTCATGGCAGCGCTCAATTTCTGTCACGAGCTCTGCCTTGAAAAAGAGAAAAACCACCAATACTCTGAGACCATGGACAAGCGGATCAAGATGCTGCAACGCACCATCGAAGCCGCCTTGATCGAGCACGGACAATACGGTGAATCCAGCGAAGAGGCGCAACAGCCCTAATCGCACCGAGTTTTGAAATTCCCTGGAGTGTTTGTCAGCCGGTTCAAGTCCCCGAGCCGATATTCATACCAAACAGGGGGTCTGCCTTCTGGCTATTGAGCATGCTCGGCCCGACCGAGAAGCCTGCGGCCAGATTAGATCTCCGCCTTGAACCGACGGTTCAAGGGCCCAAACCGGCAACGGCATCTCCGGGGTACCTACCCAAAAAAGCCCGTCATCACGACGGGCTTTTTCTTTGCCTGCACGGCAACTCCCTTCCACTCCCCTGCGGCGTCTCGCCACCCGGCAGGAGGCAGTAAAAAGCCCGCCAACGGGGCGGGCTCTTGGCCGTGTCAGACGGCCATCTGCTCGTGGGGCGCGCCGTGGTGGCGCAGCCACACAAAGCTCAAGGCCACGATCAGCACCATCACCGTCATGATGGCCCCCAGGGTCACCTGCCCCGTCATCGGGAAGCTGGCGGCCAGCAGGGTTACCACGCCAGCCCCCAGATTCTGCATGCCCCCGAGCACGGCTCCCGCGGTACCCGCCTGGCCCGGGAAGGGCTCGATGGCACAGGAGGTGGCGGTCGGATAGAGAATGCCGCTGCCAATGAAGTAGACCGCAGCCCCGCCCACCAGGGAGGCAGCGCTCACCATGCCGAGCAGCCCGGGTACCAGGATGATGAGCGACCCCAGGGCCAGGAAGGCGATGCCAAGGCGCATCAGCTTGCCCTGGCTCAGGCGAAAACTCAGTCTGGCGGAGAGCCAGGCGCCGAACAGATAACCGGGCAGCGGCAGCACGAACAGCACGCTGACGGTGCGGGCACTCAGCTTGAGCACGTCCCCCAGCAACACCCCGGCCGCCGCTTCGAACACCGCGAGGCCGGCAAAGGTGGCCATCAGACAGAGCAGGTTGCCCTGAAAGCGCGGGTTGCCGAGCACATGACGATAGGCGGCGCCCACCCGCAGCGAATGCTGGCGGGCGGATGCTGGCAGCGTCTCCCCAAACCAGGCCAGCAGCGCCAGGGTGGTCAGGGCACCAAAACCGAACAGGAACCAGTAGCCGGCACGCCAGTTGAACAGCTCGGTGAGCCAGCCGCCCAGCACAGGTGCCAGCAGAGGGGAGAAGATGACCCCCATGCTTACCAGGCTGTTGGCACGGTTGAGCTCGGCGCCACTGTAACGGTCGCGCATCACGGTCCGGCTCATGGCACCCCCTGCCCCGGTGCCCAGCCCCTGGATCAGGCTGCCCGCCAGCAGGGCAGTGAAGCTCGGGATCAGCTGGATGGTGAGGGTGCCGACCAGGAAGATCATCATGCCGATGATGAGCACAGGGCGACGACCGATGCGATCCGACAAGGGGCCATAAACGAACTGGGAGAGGCCGTAGGGAATGAGGTAGCAGGCCATCACCGCCTGCAGCTGGCCGGAGGCCACATGGAAGTCCCCCGCCATCATGGGAATGGAGGGCACATAGAGGGTCTGGGTCATCTGACCCACGGCGACCATCAGAATGGTCAGGAAAAACAGGGGATAGAAGCTGTGCCGATACATATCTCGTCCGAAAAAGATCAAAAAGCCGCCACCCTCCGGGCAGGGATCTGCAGGAGGTGTCTGACAAAGGTCGTTGAAGAGGAACAAGGCGGAGGACCCGCACCCGCCAGCAGCAGGACGCTCTATGGCTTACGACAATCTTAGTGATTCATATCACAAAAAACGAACGAAACTTTATAATCTGCTTACCCAAGTTTTTCTAATGCGACGGGGCCCAAGGCCCCGTCACGGTCGTCTCATCATGGGGGAAGGATTCATCCTGTCCCCTCTTTACCCCACTCTTCTCACCTCGGCCGACGCGCCTTCGAACATGGGGGTACCCGCCTCCCCCAGTCTCAGACAACGAGGAGCAACCTTGCCGACCAGCCCTTCGTCATGGGTCACCAGCAGCAGGGCGCAGCCTATCTCTCCCAGTTCCTCCAGCAGACAGGCGATGGTCTGTTGCTGGCTCAGGGGATCGAGCCGGGACGTGGGCTCATCGGCGAACAGCAGCACGGGGCGCAGCAACAGGGCCCGGATAAGCGACAGCCGCTGCAGCTCCCCTCCCGAGACCTGGTTTGGCAGGCGCGTCAACAGCCGTTCATCCAGCCCCAACCGGGCCAGATAGTCGACAAGCCGATGGCGAGGCAGCCTGTGCAGACGCAGCACATCATCGAACTGGGTGGCGAGGCGTACCCGGCTGGCAAAGGCCTGCACCGGATCCTGATAGAGCTTCTGCCAGCGGCAGGGAGCTACCCCTTCCCGTCGCAGCACCTCCCCTTGCAGGGGGCGTTGCAGACCCAGCAGCACGTTGCCGAGGGTGCTCTTGCCCGCGCCGCTCGGCGCCATGATGGCCATTCGCTCCCCTTGCGCCAGGGCAAGGTCCAGCCCCGTGAACAGGGGTTGAGCCCCATATCCCATGGCAAGCCCCTTTCCGCGGATGAGCCAGTCACCGGTAGGAGGGACGGCCGCCTCGGGCCAGGCGGAGGGCTCCGCCGCCAGCAGGGCCCGGGTATAGGCATGGGATGGCGTGTGCAGCACACGCTCGGCGGGCCCCTGCTCCACGATCTCTCCTCCCTTGACCACCAGCACCCAGCCCCCCAATGCGCGAGCCAGGGAGAGATCATGAGTGATGGTCAGCAGATGGCGTCCACGGGCCAGGTAGCCCAGCAACAAGGCACCCAGCCTGGCTGCGGCCCGGCTGTCGAGCCCCTTGGTGGGCTCGTCAGCCACCAGCAGACGGGCCTCCCCCAGGGTGGCGGCGGCAAAGGCCGCGCGCTGAGCCATGCCTCCCGAGAGCTGGTGTACAAAGGCGCCCTCCCGCCCGGCCAGTCCAAGCCGCTCGAGGGCGGCACGGGCCCGCGATCGGGCCTCCTTGCCGCCTGGCAGCCACCCTTCCTCCACCTGGGCAAGCAACCCCATGGTGGGATCCAGCGCCAGCACCGGCTCCTGGGGCAGCATCGCCAGCTCCCGCCCCCAGAGAGTGCGCAGGCGAGGCGTGTCGGCCAGGTTGTGATGGCGGCCACCCGACACCATCTCGCCCCGGCCTGTCAGGGGGGCTGGCAACGTGCCCATCAGGGCATGAGCCAACAGGGATTTGCCCGAACCGCTCTCCCCGATCAGGGTCAGGGCGGTGCCGGGATGAATGGTGAAATCCAGCGCCTGCAACAGGGTTTTCTGGCCATCATCGACCTGCAACCCCTTGATATGAATGGCCGTCATGAGGTGGCTCCTTGTGAAGATGGCATGTCAAGGCCGCGCGTCTGATGAAGCAGCACCAGGGCCAGCAACATCAGCCCCATGACAAGAATGGGGGCCAGTAGCAGACGGGGAGCCTCCTGATAGTGGGGCAGCGCCTCCGTCATCATCAGCCCCAGCTCCGGCGTTGGCGGCTGAATGCCCACTCCGACAAAGCCCAGGGTAGAGAGGGTTAGAATGGCACCCGCTAGGCCGAAGGCCATCATGGTGAGCAACTGGGGGGCGAGCTCGGGCCAGAGATGGCGCCGCACCACATGGGCATGGCCGAATCCCAGCAGACGGGACGCCTCCACCTGGGGCGAGGCGAGCAGCCCCCGGCTGCGGGCACGCACCACCCGGTAATACTCCACCCACTGGGCCATGGCCAAGCCGAGATAGAGGATGGCAAAGCCACCCTGGGCCATGGCGGAGAAGAGCAGCACCAGCAACAGGCCTGGCAGGGCCAGCACGCCGTCGGCCAGGCTGCGCAGCAGACCGTCGACCCAGCCGCCGCGCCAGGCCGAGAGCCAGCCCAGCAATGACCCCAACAGCGCCGCCGTGATGACGCACAGCAGTCCCAGCAGCAGGGAGAGCCGGGTCGCCGCCGCGAGGCGCGCCATCAGGCTGCGCCCCATCTGATCCCGCCCGAGGGGCTCCTGCCAGGAGGGATCAGCCAGAAACTGTGCCAGATCCTGAGCCGCCGGATCGGGCCAGAGCACGGGACCCAGCAGGGCAAACAACACCACCAGCAGGAGCAGGCCCAGCCCCGTTTTGACAGACAACGACATGATCAGGACTCCTTGGGACCACGGGGGTCAATGGCAAGACAAAGCAGGTCGGTGAGGGTATTGAGCAGCACGAAGAGCACCGCCAGCACCAGCACTGTCCCCTGAACCATGGGGATGTCGCGCCAGAAGATGGCGTGCACCAGCGCATGGCCGATCCCGGGCCAGGCAAACAGGCTCTCGACCACCACGACCCCCTCGATGAGCAGCACCAGCTGCACGCTGGTGTAGGCGATGATGCTGACCCCGGTGTTGCGCAGACCGTGACGCCAGAAAACCCGGGCCGGCGAAAGCCCCTTGGTGAGGGCAAATCGGTAATAACCGGACTGCACCACGGTGAGCACGCTTTCACGCACCACCCGGGAGAGCACGCCGGAGAGCCCCAATCCCAGGGTCAGGGCGGGCAGCAGCAGGTTGCTCCCCTCCCCGTGCCCTGCCGCACTGACCCAGCCCAGCTCCACCGAGAGCATCACCATGAGCACCAGGCCGAGCAAGAAGGGGGGCAACGCACGCATCAGCACGCTCCAGCCCAGGGTCAGGCGATCACACCATCCCCCCGGGCGCAGCGCACTCAGGCTGCCAAGCGGCAGCGCCACCACCAGCGCCAGCACCACGGAGGCGCTCGCGAGCGTCAGGGTGGCGCCCAGGTGATGACCCACGTCGGCGGCGACCGGTGCGCCCGTCACCAGAGAGCTGCCGAGATCCCCTTGCAGCAAGGCCCACAGCCAGTCGCCAAAACGGGCAAGGGCCGAGCCGGCCAGCCCCAGCTCGCTGCGCACCGCGTTGGCCGCCTCGGCGGTGACATAGTCATAGCCATAACGACCCGCCGCGATGCGAAAGGCGATGTCTCCGGGCAGGGACTGCACCATCAGAAAACAGAGTCCGGCCACCAGCAGGGCAACCACCAGCGCCTGCACCAGACGCTGACCCAGTATCCCCATGACGCGAGACAAGGGTGTCGCTGTCATCGTGCGCTCCATGTCAACTTGTCCAGGCCATAGCTGCGCTCCTGGGGATCGAGTTCAAACCCCTCCAGCCCCCGACTGACCGCCGCGCTCTGGCGGTACCAGGCGATGGGCAGGAGCGGCAACTCCTGTTGCAGTGTTGTGGCTATCTCCCGGCGAGCCGCGGCGGCGTCTGTGGGCGACAAGGCTTGCGTGGCAAGGCGGGTCAGTGTTTGCGTCATGGCCGGGGAGTGCCAGTTCATCACCCCCCAGTCCGCACCGGCAGGGGCCAAGTCCCCCAGCAAAGTGACCAGGGGATCCGGTACCAGGGCATAATTGCGGGCGTAGAGACCAAGCTGGAGGGAGCCGTCCTGATGGCCCGCCGGGATCTCGCTCGAGTTGCCCACCGCCACCTTGAGAGCCACCCCCACCGCCTTCCACTGCGCCTGCAGTGCCGTGGCGAGGAGCGGCAGCTCCGGACGGTCAGGGAAGGTACGTAGGGTCAGGGCGAAGCGCTCTTCCCCCTTGCGCAGCACACCGTCCTCCCCCGGCTGCCAGCCTGCCGCCGCGAAGGCCGCCCGGGCCGCCTTGACGTCATAGGCAAGCGGCGTCAACCCGAGCTGGTGCCACTCCCCCAGAGTGGGAGGAAAGAGCTGGGTTGCCGCCATCTCGGGATCCCGCAGCAGGGCGGCTGCCATACCACGACGATCGATGGCTAGACTCAGGGCACGGCGCACCACCGGATCGCTCAGACGAGGATCGGCGCCATTGAGCTTGAGCTGGATGGTCCGTGGCAGGGTAACCGAGGCGATGGAGACCCGTGACGCCTGCTGCAAGCGGCGGATGCTGACCGGATCCAGCCCCCAGGCGATGTCGGCCTGACCGCTCTCGGCCATCAGGGTGCGGCTCTCTGCACGCCCCACCGTCAGGTAGCTGACCTCCTCGATTGCGGGCCTGGCCCCCTGCCAGCCGTCGAAACGCACAGTCTCTATCCGCTGGGGTTGTTGCAGGCGGGTGATGCGGTAGGGGCCAGAGCCTATCACCTGGGTTACCTCCCCCTTGGCATCGTAGGCGGCCTTCGCCAGGATCTGAGTGCTGGGGTGGGCCAGCACGGCGGGCAGGGAGGCGAAGGGTTCGCTCAGGGTGACCTTCAAGACGCCATCTCCAGATCCGATGGACGCAATGGGAGCGCTGGTCATCACGCCGGGCTTGCGCCAGGCCTGTTGCAGGGCAAAAGCGGCATGCTCGGCGCTCACCTCGCTGCCATCGTGAAAACGGGCCCCGGGGCGCAATGTGAATCGCCACTGCAGACCGTCATCGCTACGCGACCACTCACTGGCAAGCCCGGGTTGCAGATTGCCTTTCCTATCGACATCTACCAGGGTCTCCACCACCTGCATGCGAGTAAAGAAGACCCCGTTGCTGGCGGGGTCGACACTGTGGATCTCCCAAGGCCCCACCATGGCAAGCGGTTTGCCGTCGGCTGCAGTCGTTCCTGCCATCAGAGCCAGGGCGAACCACCCGGCTGCGGTGCATTTTTTTGTCATCCTTTCCATCCAAGCTTCATGTTCATCAACCAAAGAGATGGCGTTATAACATAACAATTAATCAGGAAGAATGACTTTTGATTTTTGATAAATGGCTTATTTGAAAGACAAAAAGCGACTGCGATGCAGATCGTCAAACAACGGGGAGTCAAAGGGGAATAAAAAAGATGGCCCGTCAGGGCCATCATGATGGCGTCAGCGAGTCACCATCTGCTGCGCCCGCTTGACCTGATCCTCGGGGCTCTCATTACGCGGTGGAATGGTGATGCCCTTCTGGCAGGCGGGCCTGGCTTCCATGCGTGCCATCCAGGCCTGCAAATGCACCAACCCCTCGATGGAGATACCACTCCAGTCGTGGATGCGCACCCAGGGCCAGGTAGCGATGTCGGCGATGCTGTACTCGTCCGCCAGATACTCATGGTGTGCCAGATGACCGTCGAGCACCTCGAACAGGCGTCGCCCCTCCTTCTGGTAACGCTCGATGGCGGCCGGGATCTTCTCGGGGAAATAGCGATAGAAGACGTTGGCCTGCCCCATCATGGGACCGACGCCCCCCATCTGGAACATCAGCCACTGGATGGCCTGGGAGCGACGCTTGGGATCCTGCGGCAGCAACTTGCCGGTTTTTTCCGCCAGATAGATAAGGATGGCGCCGGACTCGAACACCGCGAAGTCACCATTGTCCCGATCGACGATGGCCGGGATGCGGCCATTGGGGTTGATGGCCAGGAACTCGGGCTTCTTCTGCTCCATGGTCGAGAAATCAAGGGGAATGACCTTGTAGGGCAGCCCCAGCTCTTCGAGGGCGATCGACACCTTGAACCCGTTGGGCGTGGCGGCAGTGTACAACTCTATCATCTTGGACTCCTTGAACGTTCAGGGGAAAGGATCAGGCCTGGGCGCTGGACCGGGCACTCACCCGGTCATGCCAGTCCTGCAAATGGGGCTGTTCGGGGGTGATGCGCAGGCCGACCACCTTGCCAAAATCAATGGTACAGAGGGCAAGAATGTCGGCGATGGTGAAGCGTTCCCCCGCAATATAGGGCACTTCGGCAAGACGGGCATCGAGCTTGTCAAACCAGATCTGAGCCTGTTGCTTGCACTCCTCCCCCCATTCGGGGAAGACCCGCTCCCGGTCTTTGTAAAAACCGGTGATATGACGAAACGCCATACCGATCGGCAACCAGAGGTTGAACTCGATGAAGCGACTCCACATCTCTATGGTGGCGCGCTCCAGCGCGGTGCAGCCAAACAGGTTCGGTTCGGGGTGAAGCTCTTCAAAATAGCGGCAGATGGCCAGGGTTTCACTCAGACAGGTTCCGTCATCGAGTTCCAGCACAGGAATGCGCCCGGCCGGGTTCTTGGTCAAAAAGGCGGGCGCCAGGTTTTCCCCCGCCCCCAGATCGACCTGTTGATATTCCATCTCGATCCCCTTCTCCGCCAGAAACATTCTGACCCGACGGGCATTGGGGGCTCGCCTCAGCTCATAAACCTTCATGTCACCTCCGTCGACGAACACACAGTGAGCCGCTGCGCAGGCCATAGCAAAGCGGCACAATGTCGGTCAGTTATGACAAATATTGTGCCGCTTGAACAGCCCGCATCGAGGGGGAGATGATTAGCTGCTCAGTACCCCTGGTTGGCGCTGGCGCAGCAAGATAAGACGGGAAAGCAGCGGGAAATAGGATTCAAACTTGCTTTGCAGCGCCAGGCTGCAGGCAGGATCCGCCAGTTCGGCCTCATCCAGCAGAATGCCGTTGGAGACAAAATAAAAATGCGGATCCCGGACATCCGGCCCCTGTGGAGCATGTTCATACTGTCGATGCACCAACAGGGGAAGCACCGGCAATCCCAGTGCACTGCCTCCTGCTGGCCAGAGCGGAACAGGCCAGGCAGCCCCCTCTTCTTCCAGCAGCAGGATCGCCGCTTCGTCCTTCGACGGTTGCCACTGCTGGGGCTGCGCCACCCGGACCTCGGTGACATAATCGCTCTCTTCGCTGGCGGCACGCAGTGCGGCCAACACACCCAGAGTCGTCGGCGACGACGGTTTCTGACTGACTAATGACAGATTCATGGCTCATATCCCTATGCTCACCACAGCCTGTTATCCGGCTGTCGCGATAAGACTAGTTGATTACAGGTCTTTATTGGAGCCGTCAGATCTGTCAGTCACCACCCTGACCGAATGAGGGCATAGCAGTTGCTATTCCCGAATATCTTGGTAAGATGTCGCGTCCTTTTATCCCCCGTTCTTTAACATCCAGTGGTGAACCTATGCATCCGATGCTGAATATCGCCGTGCGCGCTGCGCGCAACGCCGGTCAAGTAGTAGTAAAAGCCTTTTCTCAACCCGAGAACATCGAGGTTATCCAGAAAGGCAGCAATGACTTCGTGACCAACGTTGACCGTGACGCCGAAGCGGCCATCATTCACACCATCAAAAAATCTTACCCGGAACACAGCATCGTTGCTGAAGAGTCTGGCGAGATTGCCGGTACCAATCCGGACTACCAATGGATCATCGACCCACTGGATGGCACGACCAACCTGGTCAAAGGCATTCCGCACTTTGCCGTTTCCATCGCTCTGCGCGTCAAGGGTAAGACCGAACAAGCCGTTGTCTACGATCCCATCCGTGACGAGCTGTTCACTGCCACCCGTGGCAGCGGCGCCCAGCTGAACGGCTACCGTATTCGTGTCGGCAAGGCCAAAGAGCTCTCCGGCACCATCCTGGCCACCGGGTTCCCGTTCAAGCAGAAGCACCACATCGAACCCTACCTGAAGATGTTCCAGAGCATGTTCATCGAGTGTGCAGACATCCGTCGTGCTGGCTCCGCCTCGCTGGATCTCGCCTATGTGGCCGCTGGCCGCGTCGACGGTTTCTGGGAAATCGGCCTCAAGCCCTGGGACACCGCCGCCGGTGAGCTGCTGGCCAAAGAAGCCGGCGCCATCGTCACCGACTTCGTCGGTGGTCACAACTACGAAAACTCCGGCAATATCGTGGTGGCCAACCCCCGCGTGCTGAAAGAGATGCTCGGCAAGATCCGTGAAAACCTGCCGGAATCCCTGGCCAAGTAATCCCGGATACCCGCGAAAAAAATGCCAGTCGGTTCGCCGACTGGCATTTTTTATTCCTGACTACAGCGAAAATACCGCCCCTCTCGATGACTCAACTGGATCAGATAGTGCCGTTGCGTCCCATGTTGATCACCACCCGACGGTTCTTGGCTCGGCCAGCTTCCGTTTCGTTGGAGGCCACGTGCTGTTTCTCACCGTGCCCTTCCACCGAGATCTTGCCCTCCTCGATGCCGAGATCCACAAACACCTGCTTGATGGCATCCGCCCGCTTCTCGGAGAGCTTCTGGTTTGGCCAGCGGCCGCCATAGCTGTCGCTGTAGGCGTCGATCACCACCACATCGATGCTCTTGTCTGCCTTCACATAATCACCGATCATCGCCAGCCGCCGCTTGGAGGCCGGTGACAACTGATCGCTGTTCTTGTCATAGGAGAGCACGCTGAAGGCGATGTCGTTGAAGCTGTAGGGCAGCAAGCCACTCAGGCAGTCCATGAACGCCTGGTACTTGACCCTGAAATTGACCGACGAGAGCGATACCCGCACCGGCCTGTCCTGACGATACCAGTCGCGATACTGGAAAGTCGGCATACGCCCTCCTTCCAGCTCGTCCAACATGGTCCAGGCGGTCTGCCCCGCCACCAGGCCGTCAAACTGCTGATAGAACTGCAACTGGCTGATCTGTCGCCCGGCCACCCCGGGACGCCAGCTGGGGGGCATGATCCCGAGGCTCACTGTCTGGGTACGCGCCTGGGGTCGCTGCCCCTTGAGCTCGAAATCCAGATTGATCTTGCGCCCGGCCCGGCTGACAAAGGCCCCGGTTCCCCAGCGGGGAATAGGATGCTCCAGCCTGCACTCCACCTGGGTATCAGAGGTCAGGCGCCAGACGGATTGATCCAGACCGGCGCCAAATTCGGTCACGCCCGCCTGCAACTGCATACTCACTGATATGCTGATCAACCCCAACACCCAAGCATTCAACGGCTTGTCCTCCACACTATCTCGAATTATCTATCGGCAGCGGCAGGACAAGCTTTAGGTCAAAACGCTCAGTGGGGGGAAGAAGGGGCCATCAGCTTGAAGCTGGCGATGCGTCCAGCCAGATCCCGGGCCAGGGCATCCAGTTCGGCACTGTGTTGTTGCAGGGTATGGGAGTGCTGGCGATGGGCCTCATACACGTCACGGATGGTCATCACGTTTTGCTGGATGTCGTCGGTCACGTAACGCTGCTCCTCGGTGGCGGTGGCCACCTGGGCCGTCATGTCGCTCACCTTGCGCACCTCGTTGACGATGTCGGTCAGCTCGCTCCCCGCCCGTTTGGCCTCCGTCACGCTAAGACCGGCCTGTTCGGTGCCCGTGTGCATGGCAGCCACCGCCTCGTTGGCCCCCTGGCGCAAGCGGCCCAGCATCCGCTCTATGTCGTCCGCCGCCTGCTGGGTACGGGAGGCAAGCGCTCTCACCTCGTCGGCCACCACCGCAAAGCCGCGCCCGGATTCACCGGCACGGGCCGCCTCGATGGCGGCATTGAGGGCCAGCAGGTTGGTTCTGTCCGAGATCTGCTTGATGAGGCTCAAGGCCTCCCCCACCGACTCGGTATCCCGATGCAGGCTGTCCACCAGGTGCCGGGTATCCACCAGCGTGCCCGCCACCTGCTGGATGGTGTGGATGGTCTGATCCACCTCCTTGTCACCCTGCTTCGCCCGGCCGATGGCCTGCTGGGTCGCCTGGGAGGTCTGGGTTGCGTTGCGGGCAATTTCCGCGACAGTCGATGCCATCTCGGTGGCGGCAGTCGCCACCAGATCCACCTGCCCGCATCCCCTGACTACGCCGGCATTCACCTCGGCAATGACCTCGGCAGAGCTGGCGGCGCTGCGTATCAGCACGTCACAGGAGTGGCGCACAGCCAGCAGCAAACTCTCCAGGTGCCCGAGGAAATGGTTCAGATCCCGCGCCAGGGCCCCCAGCTCATCCCCGGATCGCCAGTCGACCCGCACGGTCAGGTCGTTCTCCTGCACCAGGCGCTTGAAGGTCTGGTGCAGGGCCATGAAGCCCAGATGCAGATCCCGCACTACCCGCCAGCAGACGAAGGTGGTCAGGACGATGCACAGCAACACGCCAGCCGCCCCCCACCAGAAGTCACTGGCACTCCCGACCCGCATCTGTTCCACCCGCTCGAAGAGCTGCTGATAGAGGCTGTCTTCTATCTCCTTGAGCAGACCTATCTTGTCGGTACTCAAGGCAAACCAGGCCTCCGCATCGACACCAAAACCGCCGCTGGCCGCCTTGTCCAGGGCCAGTTTCTCCATGGCGGCCACCTTGGCCACCACGGGTGAGGCGAGGCTGTCGTTCAGCAACTGACGCTGTGCTGGACTCGCCACCGCCTGGAAACGTTCGAGATAGGTGTTCTGGGCCGCCAGCAGGGAGATGAACTGCTGCAACAGCGCTGGCGTGAAGCTGTCACGGCCAAAGACGTTGCTGAGCGTCGCCCGCTCCAGCCCCGCACGCTCCTTGCTCTGCAGGAAGGCGGCGTAGGCATTGGTCTGCAGGGCGATGGTGGCATCCATGCTGTCGACGCTTATCTTGTCCACTACCGCCAGCAAGGCGGTCACAAGGCGGGTATAGAAGCCGACCTGTTCCGCCACCTCGACCCCCAGGGCGCTGACCCGCTCACGCATGGCGGTGAGTCCGGCCACTCCCTGCTGCACCTCCGTCAGCGCCAGCAAGGCAGGATCCTGATGAAAACGCTGCAACAGGCTGTCCACCACCTTGCGCTGGGCAGGCAGCGCATCGCGAAACTTGTTGCCGCCAGAGCCGAGGAAGCCGGCCGACATGCCGCGCTCCCGTTGCAGCTCATGGGCCAGCTGCGCCGCCTCCTTCACCACCGCCAGCGCGACCAAGGCCCCGCTCATCTCCTGTTCGACCCGATAACGTTCATAGACGTACCGGCCGGAGAAAAACAGCAGGGCCAACAGCGGCAGACAGACCACCAACATCATCTTGTGTGCCAATCCCAGCTTCTTCATCGTCCTCTCCCTCCATGGTTGACGTCGCCCATTATAAGCACAGGTGTTTCAAAATGGCCCTCTTGCCGTCCCATGGCGGCAGATAAGGGACAAGGGCACGCTTTTTTGCCATAATGCCGCCTCCTTTCACGCCGACCGAGATACCATGACCGACGCCGTTCACACCCTCAAGGGCCGTTTTCGCGGCTTTTACCCCGTCGTCATCGATGTTGAAACCGCCGGATTCAATGCCAAGACCGATGCCCTGCTGGAAATAGCCGCCCACACCCTCAAGATGGATGAGCAGGGGTGGCTCGTCCCTGACCAGATCTTCCATTTTCATGTCCAGCCCTTTGAGGGCGCCAATCTGGAGAAAGCGGCGCTGGAATTCACCGGCATCGACCCCTTCAACCCGCTGCGGGGCGCGGTGGACGAGAAGGAAGCACTCACCGAGATCTTCAAGGGGGTGCGCAAGGGCATGAAGGAGCAGGATTGTGGTCGCGCCATCATAGTGGCCCACAACGCCACCTTCGACCACGGCTTCGTGATGGCCGCCGCCGAGCGGGCCGGCCTCAAGCGCAATCCGTTCCACCCCTTCGCCACCTTCGACACCGCCGCCCTCTCGGGTCTTGCCCTGGGGCAGACGGTGCTGGCCAAGGCCTGTCAGAGCGCCAATATCCCCTTTGACAACAAAGAGGCCCACTCGGCCCTCTACGACACCGAGCGCACCACAGAGCTCTTCTGCCACATCGTCAATCGCTGGAAGAGCCTGGGAGGCTGGCCTCTGGCCAACCCGGATGAAACGACGGACACCGAAGACGAGGGCTGAACACTCCCAGCCCCTGCCCAGACAGGCTGCCCATGGCAGCCTGTCTGCATGAGGGGACCTGTCTGGGCAACGAAGAAGGGCCATTTTCCCGGTTCCCGTTCACTCCAGCAGAAGATGCGTCTCTTGGCCGGGATCTGCCGATTTTTTTCTCGACATTTAGCCTGTTTTTCGCAAACTAGCTGGCTTTCACACGACTGACAGCAACACAATCCATAAGGAAATCAAATGAATCCTGTTGTTATCGCGGTGGCGCTGATGCTGGTGCTCAGCCTGCTGCGGATCAATGTGGTGGTCTCCCTCGCCATCGGTGCCATCGTGGGTGGCCTGCTCGGCGGACTCTCCCTCGAGCAGACCCTCAGCACCTTCACCGGCGGCCTGGGCGGCGGTGCAGAAATCGCCCTCTCCTACGCCATGCTGGGGGCTTTCGCGGTGGCCATCTCCCGCTCCGGCATCACCGATCTGCTGGCCCGCAAGGTCATCAACCAGCTCGGCAAGGATGCCAGCAGCACCCGCATTCTCTGGGTCAAGAGCCTGCTGCTCACCTCGGTGCTCGCGGTCTCCGTCTCCTCCCAGAACCTGATCCCGGTGCACATCGCCTTCATTCCCATCCTGATCCCGCCGCTGCTGCATGTCATGGCCCAGATGCAGATCGACCGCCGTCAGGTGGCCTGCGTCATCACCTTCGGCCTGACCGCTACCTACATGCTGCTGCCGGTCGGCTTTGGCGGTATCTTCCTGAACAACATCCTGGCCAAGAATCTCGTCGACAACGGCGTACCGGTGGAATTCAGCCAACTGCCCCTGGCGATGGCCATCCCGGTATTCGGCATGTTCCTCGGCCTGCTCATCGCCGTCTTCTTCAGCTACCGCAAGCCGCGCCAGTATGATCTGGAGCAGATCCTGGCCGCCGAACCCGAGACGGTCGAGCTCAATCTCAACCACATCTGGGTAGCCCTGCTGGCCATCGCCGTGGCACTCGGCCTGCAACTGATGACCAACAGCATCGTGCTGGGGGCGCTCGCAGGCTTCATCATCTTCACCTGCGGTGGCGTCATCAAATTCCGCGAGAGCCAGGATGCCTTCACCCAGGGTGTGCGCATGATGTCCCTCATCGGCTTCATCATGATCTCGGCCGCAGGCTTCGCCGCCGTCATGAAGGAGACCCACGGGGTGGAGAGTCTGGTGCAGTCCGTCTCCAGCATGATGGCAGGTCACAAAGGACTGGCGGCCTTCCTGATGCTGCTGGTGGGCCTGCTCATCACCATGGGGATCGGCTCCTCCTTCTCCACCGTGCCCATCATCGCCACCATCTATGTGCCCCTGTGCATCCACCTCGGCTTCTCGCCCATGGCGACCATCGCCCTGGTGGGCACCGCGGGCGCGCTGGGGGACGCGGGTTCCCCCGCCTCCGACTCGACGCTCGGCCCCACATCGGGCCTCAATGCCGACGGTCAGCACGACCACATCTGGGACAGCGTGGTGCCAACCTTCATCCACTACAACATCCCCCTGGTGATCTTCGGCTGGATTGCCGCCATGGTGCTCTGAGACCATCCCGAGCAGACAGACAAAAGGCGACCCCGAGGTCGCCTTTCTTGTCTTGCACATGCCTCAGATGGCCGGTTGCAGCCCCCGCCTGCTGGCCAGGGCGCAGAGACAGGCCACCAGGGCCAACCCCATGCCGGCTGCTCCCACCCCGATCCAGTGTCCCTGTTGCCAGACCAGCATCCCCAGGCTGGAGCCGAGGGTTCCCCCCAGGAACATGCCGGTCATGAAGAGGGTATTGATGCGCCCCCTGGCCTCAGGTCTCAGACCATAGATGCGCTGCTGATGGGCGATGAGTGCGCTCTGCACTCCGAGATCCAGCAAGATGACCCCGCACGCCAGCCCGGCCAGAGAGAGCCACAGCTCGAAGCAGATCCAGGCAAGCACCACCAACACGGCACCGGCCAATACCACTGGTCTGGCCCCCAACCGATCCGCCATCCGGCCTGCCAAAGGAGCCGCCACCACCCCAGCCACCCCGATGACGCCGAACAGACCCGCCATGTCGGCCCCCAACCCATAGGCAGGTTCGGCCAGGTAGAACGCCAGCACGGTCCAGAAGGCGCTGAAGGAGGCAAACAGCAAGGCCTGGGTCAGGGTCGCGCGGCGTAGGGCTGGCTCCTCGCGCCACAGACCGACCAGAGAGTGAAGCAGACGGCCATAACCGAGGGGAGAGCGCGGCAATCCGGACGGTATCATCCTGGCCATCAGCAGGGCCCCCGACAGGGCCAGGGGAATGGCCAGCCAGAACATGGCGCGCCAACTGCCATAGGCGGTGACCAGGCCGGCGACGGTGCGGCTGAGCAGTATCCCGGCCAGCAGGCCGCTCATCACGCTGCCGACCACGGCACCACGGCGGGCAGGATCTGCCAGGGTCGCCGCCACCGGAACTATCTGCTGGGCCGCCGTGGCCCCGATGCCGAGCAGGACGGAGGCCAGCATCAAGGTGGTGGCACTCGTGGCCGTGGCCGCCAGCAGGGAAGCCAGCGCGATCAATGCAAACTGCCCCGGAATGAGCCAGCGGCGCTCGACCACATCGCCAAGCGGCACCAGCAAAAGCAGACCCATGGCATAGCCGAGCTGGGTCAGCATGGCGATCAATGGCATGCCCGAGTGCCCGGGAAAGTCCTGCGCCATCACCGCCAGCATGGGCTGGTTGTAGTAGATGTTGGCAACTGCCAGGCCGCATGACAGGGCCATGGCGAAGAGCAGGGAGGGGCCGGGGGTTGCGGCCCCTCCGGCAGAAGGCGATGTACTCATGATCTTCTCCTCGTGTTAGAAGGGCTCCCGCCAGGATACGGGCCCCATGCGCACAGCCTACCCGGGGAGCGTCGCCACCAGTAGAGCGGTGGGGACCATAACAGTTATTCCGCTGGCGTATGCCCCACGCCGGGCAGGCCGGTCACGAATGCCAGAAAGGCGCTCGCCTTGGCACCAGGCTGGCGACCTGCCGGGAGCAGGGTCCAGAGCTCCTGCATGGGCAGTTGCCACTCGGGCAGCACCGCCACCACCTCGCCGCGGGCAAGCTCGGGGGTAAACATCCACTCCGAGGCGATACCGAGCCCCAGTCCTGCCAGCACGGCGGCGCGCATGCCCTCGGCCGCCGAGACCGTCAGCCTGCCTTCTCCGGAAACCACCCTCTCCTCGACGCCACGGCGAAATCGCCACTGCTGCCCCATTCCGGGCCGTGGACTGTAAAGCACCAGGTCATGCTGTTGCAGGGCCTGAGGGGTCTCAGGCTCTCCTTTGGCGGCCAGATAGGCCGGCGTCGCCAGCACCCGCATGTCGCTTCGAGCGAGACAGCGGGCGACCAGCGACGAGTCGGCCTGTTTGCCGATCCGCAGAGCCACCTCGATGCCCGCCGAAATGAGATCCACATTGCCGTCATCCAGCAGGATCTCCAGATCCAGTCCCGGGTGAGCCGCCAGAAAACCGGCAAGATGGGGAATGATATGCAGGCGGGCGAAGGTGACGGGAGCGCTCACCCGCAGACGCCCGCTCAGGCCCGCCCGGCATTGCTGCACCATGGCATCGGCCTCGTGGACCTGGGCCAGGATCTCTCTCGCCCGCAGATAGTAGGCCTCTCCGGCCTCGGTGGGCGCCAGCCCCCGGGTCGAACGCAGCAACAGGCGGCTGCCAAGGTGCGCCTCAAGCTGGGCAATCAATCTGGAAACCGTGGGTTGCCCCATCCCCAGTCGGCGGGACACCGCCGAAAACGAGCCGGTCTCCACCGCCAGCACGAACACCTCCATCACCCCCAAGCGATCCATTTATGGCTCCTCTGCCCTGTGGCACTGTTCGTGGCACAAGGTAGCACCGGGCATGCCCTCTCGCACCCTCGTTCTGGCAGGAGGCACAATAAAGCCACGTCATGGGCGGTCCTGCCATGGGAGAAAGGTGTCGGGATGAAATATCAACCAGGAACAATCGAACAGAGGGACTCGAAGACAAGGCTACAGGAGCTCGATTGCCCCAAGGCTAGCCCAGTGCCACTTCCTGAATGGCGGCGCTGTGGGCGAAATAGCGGTGACAGAACTGCATGAACTCCGGCAGCGGCAAGGGACGCGAGTAGAAATAACCCTGGATCTCATCCACCCCTATGGTGAGCACCGCCTTGAGCTCATCGCTGTTTTCCACCCCTTCTGCCACGACACGCACCCCCAACTGATGAGAGAGGGTGGTGATGGTCTCGACGAAGAGCGCCTGCCGGGTGTCACTGTCGATCGCGGTGATAAAGGATCTGTCTATCTTGAGCTTGTCGAAATAGAGTTCACGCAGGTAAGAGAACGAGGACCAGCCGGTCCCGAAGTCATCGAGGGCCACCCGCACCCCAATCTGGCGCAGGGAGTGAATGATCTGCTTGCTCAGGGCGATGTCATCAAGGGCGATGGTTTCGGTCAGCTCCACTATCAACTGGTGCAGCCCCAACGGTCCATCTTCCATCTTCTCTTCAATCTCCCTGGCCAACCCCATGTTGAACATGGAGTTGGAGAGGTTGATGGAGATCTCGAACGGTGCTAGTACCTCCTTCGGGAAGCCGGACAGGTCGATCTGCATGCGCCGGATGATCCAGCCCCCCAGCGCCTCACCCAACCCGTTCTCTTCTGCCAGCGAGATGATGTCGAGGGGGGCAATAAAGCCATATTCCGGATGATGCCAGCGGATCAGCGCCTCCGCCCCCAGCCTCACTACACTCTGGCCGCGCACGATGGGCTGATAGTAAAGGGCCAGTTGCGGGCATTGCGGGCAGTGGATAAGCTCCCGCAGCTCGGTCGACAGCCGGCGTTTGCGCTGATAGTGCTGATACATGCTGCTGGAGAAGAGCACATTGCGATTCAGCCGTTTGCGCTTGGCGCTGTCGAGGGCGATATCGGCAAACAACAGCATCTCTTCCGGTGAATGATCCGGTTTCACGTACTGGCTGGTGCCCATGAAGACCCGCACCCGGTGCGCCGGATCGGCAGCAAACACCAGATCCGCCAGCTCGCTGCGCAGTTGCTCCAGAAACGGGAAGCGCAGATAGGTGGGCATGGTGCCGGTGATGATGAGGGTGAACTCGTCACTGCCGGTACGGGCAACGAAGATCCCCTGGCCAGAGGCGGCCTTGATCCGCGCCGCAAGCCGTTTGAGCAAGGCGTCCCCCACTTCGTAACCCAGACTGTCATTGACCTCCCTGAAATGCCCCAGATCCATGAGGCAGACGGTGATGCTGCTGCGCCGACCGGGATGGCTGGTCCACTGCTGGAGGTGCTTGATGAGCGCCGCCCGGTTAGGGAGACGGGTGAGAGGGTCGTTCCACGCCAGAAAATGCTGGCGACGCACTTCGCGAAACAGCACCATCAACATCACCATGGTCGCCAACATCAGAAATCCCAGGATGAAGAAGTTCTGGGTTTTCGACTCGTTGAGCAGCTCGCGCTGGGCGATGGCAGAAGGCCCGGTGAAGTTTTTCACCATCACGTCCCGCACCCCGCGCATCTCGTCATCGAGCGCGGCCGTGAACATCTTGAGTGCAGGGGAATTCGGCTCCCCTTGCACCACATCCTGCTCATAGCGTTCGAAGAGAGCGAGGATCTTGCCGACCGCCTTGTCCGCACCGAATCGGGCCCTGACCGACTTTGCCTCCTCCCCGTGCAGGAAGACATCGAGCCGGTTCCAGGCAATGTCAAAGCGCTTGTTCATCTCCTCCCGGCTGGCGGCACCGGCACGATAGAGCTGCAAGCCCTCCTCGAAGGCGTGGATCTCCAGCTCGAGCTGGGCCAGTGCCCAGGCGGAGAGCTGGGTGTAGCGCGTCACCGCATTGAACGCGCGGTCATAGTTCCAGACCGACCAGAGGGTCACCCCCAAAAAGGTGGTCACCATCAGGATCAGGCTCAAGAACTTGCCGCGCAGCATCTTATTTGCTCTCCAGCGCCGTCAGCTGCCACACCATCCGGCTGTGATAGAGCTCCTTGTTGAGTTCGGGATGGTCGGTGAGGGGATAAATGACCCAGAGCGGCCCCTTGTTGCGCAGGGTCAGAGCCTTGCCATCCTGCTTCTCGGCCACCAGCACCGGGTACTTCTCCCCGTCTTCCAGCGGCAGTGCGGCCCAGTATTCATTGACCGCGAGGGCCTTGACCTCCTGGCTCTTGAGACCGTAGATCCTGACCAGGTCCCGCAGCAACACCCCGCGATAGAGGTGCTCCCCCTCGGTCCAGGGCGTCCCCGTCTTAACTTCCGTCTGCGGCAAGGCCTCAAACTCGGTACGGGTCAGCACCACCTCCCCCTTGCCATTGCAGCACCCCGCCCCCGCAATTCTGAAGAAGGGCTCCTCCGCCAACACCATACCCGACACGAGCCATCCAGATATCAGCAACACCTTGCCAAGCCACTTGCCCATCACGCACCTCCCTGTCATACGGTTTATTTATTCATCTCACTCTGCTGACTCATATGCAAACAACAGAATGCACCTTCAGACCAAAGTCGCAGTCGTTTGCAACCAGCAACTATCTCTGCGCCTTCCAAAAGTACCCAATCGCTTCCCAAAGAATGACACCAGGCGCCACCCCCAGGCAAATGGATTGCACCATTTTTCTTTCACTGGCTCCTCATCAAACCGGGTGCCCGCCACGGCCGGAGAAAGGTGACAGTCTTCGCTACGCATCTGAAAAACAGACACAAAAAAGGCCGCTCCATGGAGCGGCCTTCTCATCAGTGCAGTCAGGGTTTAGCTGTCGCGGCGCTTGTTGCCACCGAATTTGCGACCCTTGTCGAAACCGCCTTCACGGCGATCCTTGTTGAAGGGACGGTCACCCTGGGGACGGCGATCCTTGTTGAAAGGACGGTCGCCACGGAACGGACGATCACCACGGGGCGGACGGGGAGCAGTGTTGCCGCCGGCCGGCACTTCGGTGTAACGGGTGATCTGCAGCGGACGCTGACAGACACGGGCCTTCTTGATCACTTCCAGCACCTCGGCGCTCATGCCCTTGGGCAGATCGACGGTGGAGAAGTCATCGGCGATGTCGATGTTGCCGATGAAGCGGCTCTCGATGTTCGCTTCGTTGGCGATGGCACCCACGATCTGGCCCGGCTTGACGCCGTGATGGGCGCCCACGTCGACACGGTAACGCTCCATCTCCACGTCCGGGTTGTCTTTCAGCGGACGCGGTTCGAGGGACGGCATGCGACGGGCCGGACGATCGCCACGGTCACCGAAGTCACGACCGCCACGATCGTTGAACTCACGACGCTCGAAGCCACCGCGATCGTTGCCAGCGTTGAACACCGGATCCGGAATGGAGTCATCCAGCAGCAGCGGTTGGTCGCCCTGTACCAGCTTGGCCAGTGCAGCAGCCAGCTCCAGCGGATCGGCAGAATCTTCTTCGATCAGCTCGTTCACCAGGTTGTGGTAGATCTCGAGCTCTTCACCCATCATGGTTTCGCGGATGCGCTCCTTGAACTTGGCCAGACGGTGCTGGTTGATGTCCTCGGTGCTCGGCATCTTCATCGGTTCGATGGCCTGACGGGTAGCGTGCTCGATGGCACGCAGCATGCGACGCTCGCGCGGCGCCACGAACAGGATGGCTTCACCCTTGCGACCGGCACGGCCGGTACGGCCGATACGGTGAACATAGGATTCGGTGTCGTAGGGAATGTCGTAGTTCACTACGTGGGTGATGCGCTCAACGTCCAGACCGCGGGCGACCACGTCGGTGGCGATCAGAATGTCCAGCTGGCCTTGACGCAGCTTGTCAACGGTACGCTCACGCAGCTTCTGCGGGATGTCACCGTGCAGCGCTTCACAGGCGTGACCACGGGCAGCCAGCTTGCCTGCCAGCTCTTCGGCGGCGTTCTTGGTACGCACGAACACCAGCAGGGCTTCGTAGGATTCCACTTCCAGCAGACGGGTCATGGCGTCCAGCTTGTGCAGACCGGTCACCTGCCAGTAACGCTGACGAATGGTGGTGGCGGTCGCGGTCTTGGAGGCGATCTTGATCTCTTTGGGCTGCTTCAGGTGCTTCTGGGCAACACGACGGATCTGCTCCGGCATGGTGGCAGAGAACAGGGCAACCTGACGACCGGCCGGGCACTGATCCATGATCCAGTCCACGTCGTCGATGAAGCCCATGCGCAGCATTTCATCCGCTTCGTCCAGCACCAGGGCTTTCAGACCGGAGAGGTCCAGGTTCTTGCGACGGATCAGGTCCATCACGCGGCCCGGGGTACCCACGACAACCTGAGCACCACGGCGCAGAGCGCGGGTCTGGGTTTCGTAGGAAGCGCCGCCGTAGATGGGCAGCACGTGGAAATCGGGCATGTGGTGGGCATAGCGTTGGCACGCCTCTGCCACCTGCAGGGCCAGCTCGCGGGTCGGGGCCAGCACCAGGATCTGAGTGTTGCGGTTACCAGCTTCCAGACGAGACAACAGAGGCAAGGCAAAAGCAGCGGTCTTCCCTGTACCGGTTTGTGCCTGCCCCAGCAGATCGTGTCCCGCCATCAGGTGGGGAATTGCTGCGGCCTGGATGGGAGACGGGCGCTCATAGCCCACGTCCTGCAGCGCTTTCAATACGGGCGCGGCCAGTCCAAGCTCACTAAAAAGGGGCAGTTGTTCGGTATCAGACATAGATTCTTCCAGATTAAGGCAGGCGGCTAACACCGCGGAATAGCAAAAAGGCGGCGATTATAGCGCCACTTTGTTCTGCTGTCTTGAAAAATGTGATAGGTGTCTCAAGACGTTGGCAATTATAGAGGGATCTCGTGACTATGGCTTGCTTATTTTTCACTCATGATGCGTTATTGCGGATCACGCTTCGCCAGAGTCCTTGTCCCGCTTGTGCTTGAGCACCGCCATGGTCAATCGGCTGGTGCACAATAAACGACCACGTTCATCGCGAATCTCGATCTGCCACACCTGAGTCGTCGCCCCCAGATGCAGCGGCGCGCAGCGCCCCGTCACCACCCCTTCCCGCTTGGCCCGTAGGTGGTTGGCATTGACCTCCAGCCCCACGCAGTAGCTCTCCGCTCCCACCGCCATGTTGGCCGCAAGCGATCCCAGCGTTTCCGCCAGCACCACGGAGGCGCCGCCGTGCAGCATCCCGAGCGGTTGATGGGTACGGTGATCCACCGGCATGGTGGCCTCCAGCCAGTCGGGGCCAAAGGCGCTGTAGACGATGTCGAGGTGGGCCATCAGGGTGTTGCGGGAGCTGGCGTTGAGCCCCTCCAGGCTCATGGGTTTGCGCCAGATGGGGCTGCTTTCTTGACTCATGGTGAGCGGACTCCTTGCGTGATCAACGGGTTATCGCTGCGCTGTAGCGGCAAACCAGCAGTGTCGGCGAAAAAGGCGCAAAAAAAAAGATGCCCACGCCGGGGCATCTTGCATCGAGATTGACCCTCACCAGGGATAGGTCACCCCTGGCCACTCGGCCCAGGGGCCGTCCCGCCCCGGCAGGCGCGGCTCGGACCAGCGCCATACCTTGCCGAGCCAGGTGCGCAGTTCGGCTTCGAGTTCGCTGTCAGTGAGCGGCGCCTCGGCCACCTTCCAGAAGAAGAGCTCCACCTGCACCTCCGGCAGCACAGACGGATAGAGGTAAACCCCGCCCCAGAAGCGGGGCTCCCTGTCCGGGCTCCAGAGGCCATAGGCAAAGGAGCGCTTGGCCAGAAACTCGGCGTGCTGCCACTCCAAGTCGGCCTCGTGCTGACTCAGGCTGAAATTGGCGGAGGGCCACACATCGTTCGGGCGAAACAGCTGATGGAGCTGATCCCGCTCGCGCAGGATGGCGACAAACTCCACCACGGCCTGGGACGGCGTGGTGGGGAGCAACAGAAAATGCGGGTGCCGAAAGGCCTTTGGCACCCGGAATCCCTTGGGAAAGTGGAGCATCAGAGCAGTTCCAGCAAGGCCTGCAGCGGGTGCTTGAGCTTCTCCCCCTCCATCCGCTTGACCTGGCTGCGGCACGAATATCCGGTGGCCAGGCAGCGAGCCTTGGGCAGGCGTTCAAGAGGCTCGGCCCAGCTCAGACCGTAGATCCCCTTGGAGTTCTCCACCTGTTTGGCGTCGTGACCATAGGTGCCCGCCATGCCGCAGCAACCCACCGACACCGGCTGCAAACGCGCACCGAAGCGGCCGAACAGGGTGCTCCAGTCACCGTGGGTGGTGGGCTTGGCGGTCTTCTCGGTGCAGTGGGCAAACAGATACCAGGGGTCGGTGCCAGCCTCTTCCCGCAGCGGCAGCGCCTCGGCAGGCAGGGAGAGCAGCCACTCCTGGGGCAGCAGCACCTGGAAATCGCCGCGGGCGGGGCCGAGCGCCTTCACGTACTCGTCCCGGTAGCAGAGCACCAGAGAGGGGTCGACCCCCACCATGGGGATGCCGAGGGCCGCCACCTTGTTGAGGAACTGGGCGCTGCTGGCAGCAGTGCGGGCGAAGGCGCGCAGGAATCCCTTCACGTGCTGAGGCTTGCCGTTGGGTTTGAACGGCAGCAGGTAGGGCTGATAGCCCAGCTTGCTGGCCAGCTTCACTAGGTCACGCACCACGGGGGCGTCGTAGTAGCTGGTGAAGGGATCCTGCACGATGAGCACCACTTTTTGGCGCTGCTCGGGGCTCATGGCCTCGAGGCCCGGCAGATCGAAATAGCGGGCGCGGTGATCCCGCAGCTCCTCGGCCAGGGTCGGCACGGAGAGCAGCGGCACATCCACCATGCCGATGCTCTTCTCGGTCGCCTTCTGGGCCCACTCTTTTTCGAGGAAGAAGTTGACCAGCTTGGGGGCCTTGGCCAGCAGGGGCGCATAGCTTTCTACCGTGCCCACGAAATAATCCTTGGGGCCGCGCAGATATCGGCTGTGATAGAGCTGCATGAAGCGGGCGCGGAAGGTGGGCACATCCACCTTGATGGGGCACTGGCTGGTGCATGCCTTGCACGCAAGGCACCCCTCCATCGCCTCCATCACCTCATGGGAGAAGTCATACTCGCCCCGGGCGCGGGCCACCGTATTGCGGAACTTGTCGACGATCTGCTTGAAGCGTAGACCCCCGCTTTGCAGCGCCACCTCTTCGGCAAGGGGATCGAAGCCCTGCTCCGACAACTGGCGCAGCCATTCACGCATCAGGCCAGCCCGCCCCTTGGGGGAGTGACGGCGGTCGCGGCTGATCTTGACCGAGGGGCACATGGGGGAGTCGGTCTCGAAGGTGAAACACAGACCGTTGCCGTTGCAATCCAGCGCCCGTGTATAGCTCTCGCGCACGGCAATCGGGATCTGGCGGTCGAACTTGCCGCGCTTGGGCCCGTCCACCGAGACAAGCGAAGCGCCGCTGCCATAAGGCATGCAGATCTTGCCCGGGTTGATGCGGTTGGCCGGGTCGAACGCCCCCTTGACCCGTTGCAGCTCTTCCCACAGCTCGCCGAAGAAGGCGGGGCTGTATTCGGAGCGAAAGCCCTTGCCGTGCTCCCCCCACATCAGGCCGCCGTATTTGGCGGTGAGCGCCACCACCTGATCGGAGATGCGCCGCAGCAGCACCTCCTGCTCGGGATCGCACAAGTCCAGCGCCGGGCGCACGTGCAGCACCCCGGCATCGACGTGGCCGAACATGCCGTAGTCAAGGCCGTGAGCGTCCAGCAGGGCGCGAAACTCCATGATGAAGTCCGCCAGGGATTCCGGCGGCACGGCGGTGTCTTCGGTGAAGGCCACCGGCTTCTTGCGCCCCTCGGCGTTGCCGAGCAGCCCCACCGACTTCTTGCGCATGCCATAGATGGTCTCGATGCTCGGCAGGTGGTCGCACACCTGATAGCCAATGACCCCGGCTTCACCACGCGCCAGCAGGCCGTCGATGCGCCGGCACAGCTCCGCCACCTTGGCCTTGTGCGCATCCTCGTCGGTGTCGGCAAACTCGACGATGTTGAGCCCCTGCAGATCCTTGCCGGGCACATCCTGGATGAGATCCTTCACCGAGTGCCAGATGATGTCGGCGCGAGCCAGTCCCAGCACCCGGGAGTCCACCGTCTCCACCGACAGGGCGTGGGCCTGTACCATAAAGGGGGCGTTTCTGAGCGCGGAGGGGAAGCTGTCGTACTTGACGTTGACGAGCGTGCGGTAGCGCGGGATGGGGGTGATGTTGAGCCTGGCTTCGGTGATAAAACCCAAGGAGCCTTCCGAGCCGCACAGCACCCGGCTCACATCCAGAGTGTCGGTATCGGGCTGATAGAGGTGCTTGAGATCGTAACCGGTCAGAAAGCGGTTGAGCTTGGGGAAGGTGGCCTCGATGTCGGCGCGCCGCTCGCGGCCGATGCGATAGAGGGTGCGATAGATCTCCCCCTCCCGGTTCTCGAGGGCCAGCTTGTCCGCCAGACGCTGACCGGTCACCGGCTCGGTCGCCATGAGATCGCCGTTTTCCAGCACGGCCTTGAGGCCGAGCACATGATCCGAGGTCTTGCCGTACACCAGCGACCCCTGCCCCGAGGCATCGGTGTTGACCATGCCTCCCAGGGTGGCCCGGTTGGAGGTGGAGAGATCCGGCGAGAAGAAGTAGCCGTGGGGCTTCAAATAGGCGTTGAGCTGGTCTTTGACCACCCCGGCCTGGGCCCGCACCCAGCCCTCTTCCAGATTAATTTCCATGATCTGGTTCATATGGCGCGAGAGATCGACGATAATGCCGCCGCCCAAGGATTGGCCATTGGTGCCGGTACCGCCGCCGCGAGGGAAGAAACTCAAGGTTGCGTACTCGGGCCCCTGGGCCAGCTTGAGCATCACCGCTATGTCATCCGCGCTGCGCGGATAGAGAACCGCCTGAGGTACGACCTGATAGACGCTGTTATCCGTCGCCATCGCCAACCGGCTTGCATAAGACTTTTCGATATCACCACGAAATGCTGATCGCGCCAGCAACTCAAGAAACTGCAGGGTTGTAGGTGACAAACTGTCCTGGTAATCGAGTCTCGGGATCATGAATCCTTGTTCCCATCCTTTGCTTGATGCCGGCATTCCGGCGACAACGACCGTTCGGGCCTGCCTCTTTGCGGGTGTCCGAACCAGTCCGCTCACATGTGAGCGGGCAGTATATCAGCTAGAAAACCGCTTGCGCGCGCAATCTTCACCATTTGAAAGGAGGACTTTTATGGCTCACTACAGCCATGTTATCAGTACGCTTATTCGCACCGAAAAACAGGCGCTGACCCTGTCGCTGTTTGGTTGCATCACCTTTGCCATTTTCGGGATCGGCTATGGTCTGTTCGTCGGTTCCAACGCCATCATGCTGGACGGCATCTTCACCCTGTTCAGCATGGGCATGACGGGCCTTGGGCTCATCACCGCCTACCTGGTTACCCGCCCCTCCGACGCCCGTTTCCAATACGGCTACGCCCATTTCGAACCCATCGCCAACGTCATCAACGGCGCCATCATTCTGCTGCTCTGCCTCGGTGCCCTCTATGGCGGCATCACCTCCCTGCTGGCGGGCGGACGGGAGATCGATCTCGGCCACGCCCTCATCTATGCCGTCGTCTCCACCTTCTTCTGCAGCATCCTCTATCTCATCGAGGCCGACGTGGCCGAGCGGGTCAACTCCGAGCTGGTGCGGGTGGACTCCAAGGAGTGGCTGGTGGATACCCTGCTCAGCGCCACCCTGCTCATCGGCTTTCTGGTCGCCATCGGGCTCGATACCCTGGGTTACGGCCACTACAACCGCTACATAGACCCCATGCTGGTCTCCCTGCTGGCCCTGTGCGCCACCCTCATTCCCATCAAGGTGCTCGGTCGCAACCTGCGGGAGGTGCTGAAGATCGCCCCCAAGGGAGAGGTCAAGCAGCGAGTCGAACACGAGATCGAGGCCCTGCGCCAGCGCCATGGCATCGAATGCTACAGCCACCTGGCGAAAAGCGGCCGCCGCTTCGATCTCGAGCTCAACATCCTGGTGGCCCCCGGCCAGGAGTGGCCCGTCGAGCGCCAGGATGCCCTGCGCCAGGAGCTCTGGTCCCGCCTCGGCGACACCCTGGGAGACGCCTGGCTGTCGGTCTGCTTCACCCGCGAGAAACGCTGGCTCTGATCCGGCGCTCGTCATTGCGCTGCAACGCGGGGCCCAGTCGCCCCGCGTCATGACTCCCGGCGCAACCGCCGCCAAGTTCCCTCCTCTGTCGAGGCCCCATCCTGCTTACCCCCTCACTCCTCGCGCCTTCCCCCTGTCCCGTTCAACCCGTCAGGAGAAAACGTTTACCACCCCTTCCGGATCAATATTCACTTTCATCCCAGGGAAAAATAATAAAAATTCGTTGCTAAAATAAAGTACCGCCGCTATTTATTCCGATCAGGGATGAAGGCTATTTCCTGCCTGGCAATGGAATTGTTGTTAACCGGAAAAATAAAATAATAAATCTCGTATCATTAAACAGTTGAGGTAATGTCCATGAAGAAAGTACTGATCGCTGCCATAACCCTGGCCATGGCGGGTGCGGCGAGCGCCGCCATTCCCCAGTTGAATTATGAGTGCCCGGGTCAAATCCAGATGCACAGCGATGAAGGTGGCCCCGTCTATATCAATGGCAAGGACAGGGCTGACGCATCAGTGTTTATACTTTGAACAACCCCATACATTCGAACAAATATTGTTCATTCAGACAGCAGAG
>NZ_JAPCIY010000015.1:0-78145 GCF_027707645.1 Aeromonas sp. QDB30
TCCGAAACCCAACAAGGAGTTTCGGATTCTTACACAGCCTGAGGATCGGTCAATGGATCCTTAACTGATCGGCATTACGGCCCGTGCCGGGCTTTTTCATGGGTGAATGGGGTTTGACAGCGCTTTTTCTGGCAGGTAGTTTCGGCCCTTGTATCAAATTCATTCACCTGTGTGACTTCACCATGAGATGGACGGACAACGGATGCTGGGACAAGAGATAAGCCGACGCCGTCTGCTGCTGGGGGCGGGTTGCCTGATGGGGACCAGCCTGCTGTCGTTCCCTGCGCTGGCGAGCCGCAGCACTTCGGGACGGGAACTGAGTTTCTTCAACCTCAATACCGGCGAGCGGGTACGCGCCAGTTATTGGGAAGATGGCCACTATCTGAGCGACGGGCTGGCGGAGCTCAACCATATTTTCCGTGACTACCGTCGCAACGAAGTGTTCAACATCGACAGAAAGCTGTTCGATCAGCTCTTTCTGCTGCAACACAAGTTGGGACGCCACGGCGAAATCCAGCTCATCTCGGGTTATCGCTCCCCGGCCACCAATCAGCAGAAGCGGCGCAAGAGTCGCGGCGTCGCCAAGCACAGCTACCACACCCTGGGGCAGGCGGTTGACGTGCGCATCCCCGGCGTGCAGCTGGCGCACCTGCGCAAGGCCGCCCTGAACCTCAAGGTGGGCGGTGTGGGTTATTACCCTTCCGACAACTTCGTGCACCTGGACACAGGCCCCGTTCGCAGCTGGTGAGTCGGGATTTCCTCAAGGGTTGAGTGCCGATTGTGTCTTTTTGCCGCTGGCATTGAGGGGGACCAAGCTGCTAGGCTCTGGACTCCAGCCAGAGGAGAGAAAGATGAAGCAGATTGTGATCGGGGGGCTCATCGCCCTGTTGTTGACTGGTTGCGGGAAGCTCAACCGCGAGAGCTACGACAAGCTGAAAGTCGGGATGAGCTATGCCGAAGCGAGTGCCATCCTCGGCAAGGCCGAGCGTTGCGACGATGCTCTCGGCACCACGAGCTGTGTCTGGGGAGGGGAAGGCAAGAACATCAAGGTGCGTTTCATCGCCGACAAGGCGACCTTTTTCAGCTCGGAAGGGATTAACTGACCCTTTCCTCTCTTGCCGATGCCCAACAAAAAAGCGCCGTATGGCGCTTTTTTGTTGCTCGTTATCCGTGCGATATGGCCAGGAACTGGCGCGATCAATGGGTGGCGTACTGATAGTTGAAGGTGGGCAGTCCCCACTTGAAGCGTACCGCCAGGAGCCGCAGCACGAAGCCGATGCCGATGGCACCGAAAGCGGCCCAGTCGTTGGGCAGCCCATGGTGCAGCGCAAAGCAGTAGAGCGCGGCGGTGATCAGCGAGACGGCGGCATAGAGCTCGCGCTTGAACACCAGCGGGATGCGCTGGCACAGCAAGTCCCGCAGCACCCCCCCGAACACGCCGGTCACCACGGCCATGATGCAGGCGATGCCGGCCCCGTGGCCCATCTCGAGCGCCCGGGCAGCCCCGAAGATGGAGAAGACCACGAGCCCCAGGGCATCGAGCGCCAGGAACAGCTTGCCAAGGTAGCGCATCAGCGGGGCCGAGATGACCCCGGCCATGGCGGCGCCCGCCACCAGCAGCACGTATTCGGGGTGCTCGACCCAGAGCAGGGGATAGTGGCCCAGCAGCACATCCCGAATGGTACCGCCACCGATGGCCGTCGCCGAGGCGATGATCACGACGCCAAACAGATCCATTCGTCGCCGACCCGCTGCCAGCGCGCCAGTCATCCCTTCGGCCACCAGGCCGAGCAAGAAGAGTGCATGTAACATGAGATATCCCAGGGTGCGAGAAAGGCCCGCATCCTAACAACCCTGCGCTGGGGCGACAAGCTATCTTGGTTATGCATTAGATTAAGTAATGAAAAGGGGGCTTTCGCCCCCTCTTTTGATCATGATGACGCGGTTCAGCGTCCAAGTTGCTCGCTGCGGTATTGGTCCACCCACATGGCGGTGGCGCCACAGATGGCCACCGGCATCACGAAGAGATTCACCACCGGGATGGCGGAGAAGAGGGTTACCAGGGCGCCGAAGCTCAGGCACTTTCCACGACGTTGCTTGAGGGCGTCGCGCATGGTGATGAAGCCGATCTTGTGGTTGTCGAACGGATAATCGACATACTGGATCGCCATCATCCAGGCGCTGAGCAGGAACCAGAGCACGGGTGCCAGGGTCTGGCCCACTACCGGGATCAGGAAGAGGATCAGGCAGCCGATGGCCTTGGGCAGATAGTATTTCAGCTTGGTCCATTCGCGGCCGAAAGTACGGGGCACATCTTTCACCACATCCAGCATGCCGGTGTCATTCATGGCTTCACCGGTGAGGATCTGTTCCACCTTCTCTGCCAGCAGGCCGTTGAAAGGGGCGGCTATCCAGTTGGCCACCGAGCTGAAGATGAAGGAGAAGACCACCAGTATGGTGATGAGGGCGATGGGCCAGAGCAGGTAATCAAGCCAGGAGAGCCAGCTCGGGATCTGCTGGTGCAGCCAGGCGAACAGACCGTCCAGTTGTAGCAACAGGGCGTAGAAGGCACCGGCAAAGAGCACGAAGTTGACCAGCAGGGGGATCAGCACGAAGGTGCGGATGCCGGGCTGGCGGATGAGTGAGAAGCCGCGCAGGAAGTAGTCTGCACCGCTGACCGAATCTTTGACCATGTGGGGTGATTGGCTCATGTGAGCTCCATCAGTGAATGGGGAAAGTGCCAGCATATTACAAACAAGCCTTTGATTTGGTAAAGTCGCCTGCCCGCCTCCTCTTTATTTCGTTACCCACATAGGCCGCCATGCGTCTGAAATTGATCAAACTCGCCGGTTTCAAGTCGTTTGTCGAGCCGACCCGCATCGAACTCAACGCCGACATGACCGCCGTGGTGGGCCCCAACGGCTGCGGCAAATCCAACGTCATCGACGCCGTGCGCTGGGTGCTGGGGGAGAGCTCCGCCCGCCATCTGCGCGGCGAGAACATGACCGACGTCATCTTCAACGGCTCCATCAACCGCAGCGCCCATGGCCGCGCCTCGGTGGAGCTGGTGTTCGACAATCCCCACAACCGGGTACCCGGCGAGTTCGGCCGCTTTACCGAGATCTCGGTGCGCCGCGAAGTGCTGCGCGACGGCTCCAATCACTACCAGATCAACGGCCAGAAGTGCCGCCGCAAGGATGTGACCGATCTTTTCCTCGGCACCGGCCTTGGGCCCCGCAGTTACGCCATCATCGAACAGGGCACCGTCAGCCGGCTGGTGGAGTCCCGCCCCGCCGATCTCAAGCTGTTCATGGAAGAGGCCGCCGGGGTCTCCCGCTACAAGGAGCGGCGCCGCGAGACCGAGCAGCGCATCCGCCATACCCAGGAGAACCTGGAACGCCTTGGCGATATCCGTAGCGAACTGGGCTCGCGCCTCGAACATCTCAAGGCCCAGGCCGAGACCGCCGAGCGCTACAAGCAGCTCAAGAGCCGCAGTCGCGCGGCCCGCAGCGAACTGATCGGCTCGGAACTGTGGGCGCTGGAGACGCGTCTTGGCGAAGCCAAGACCGAACTGGCCCAGACTGAACAGGCGCTGGCGGCCCTCGATGCCAAGCGCACTGCAGACGAAGGGCGTCACGTCACCCTGTCGGTGGCCCGCCAGGAGGCGCAGGCCGAGCAGGCCAGCCGCCAGCAACAGATTTTTCTCGGCGGGCAAGCCATCGCCCGCCTCGAGCAGCAGCAATTGCACCAGAGCGAGCTTGGCCGCGACTGGCAGGCGAGACGGCAGGCCCTCGGCGAGCGTATCGATGGCCTCAAGGCCCAGCTGGCCGGCCAGCTGGAACAGCTGAGCGACAGCACGTTGCAGGGGGAGGTGGCGTCGGCGCGCCTCGAGCAGTGTGAGCAGTTGCTTACCGACCAGCAGAGCGTGCGTGCGGTAGCGGGCGATCGGCTCGAGCAGGCGCGCCAGCGGCAGCAGCAGTGGCAGCAGCAGCTGGGCCAGTTGCAGGGGCGGCTCAACCAGACCCGCGCCGAGGTGAATGGCCTGCAGGAGCTGCAGGCCAAGACCCGGCTTGCCCGCCTCAAGCTGGAAGACGAACAGGCCGGGCCCCTTGGCGGGGAGGGGGAGAACCTGCAACCGGCGCTCGATGCCCTGGCGGCGGAACTCTCGCTCTCCCGCGCCCGCCATGAGGAAGCCGATGCAGCGTGGCAGGCCGGTGTGTCGCGCCATGAAGAGCTCAAGGCAGAGCAGGGTCGCCAGCAGGGCCTGCTGCGCGAGCTGGAGGCGCGCCTCGCCACCCTGGATCAGATCCTGGGGGAGCAGATGGCGGGCGCGACCCTGGCGGATCGGTTGCAGGTTCCCCCCGAGTGGGCCCGGGGGCTGGACAAGGTGCTCGGCCGCTGGCTCACCGCAATTCCGGCGGACGAGTGCAACCTGGCGCAACCCGGACTCTGGATTGGCCCGGCCCAGCCAGCCAGGGCCGGTACCCTGGCGGCGCAACTGGGGGGCGAGCACATTCCGGCTTTCCTCAATGCCATCTGGCTGGCAGAGAGCAGGGAGGAGGCGCTGTCCCGCCTGCACATCCTCTCTGCCGGTGAGTCGCTGCTCACTCCCGCCGGCGACTGGTTCGGCCCCAACTGGGCGGATCTGGGGGAGGGCATGGCCCTCGGTACGCTGGCGCTGCTCGGTGAGCGTGAGCGGCTGCACACCGAGCTGGCCGCGGGTCGGGAGGCGCTGCACAGACTCGACGAGCAGCTTGCCGCCGCCGATGCAGCGCGGGCCCAGCTGCACAGTGCCCATGAGCTGGCTCAGCACACCCTGCGAGAGCAGGAGCTGCGGTGGCAGCAACTGCGCGAAGCCTGGAGTCTGCGCGAGGGGCAGCGCCAGGAGCGCTTGCAGCGCCTGGGCCAGCTGGGGGAAGAGCTGGCCCGGCTGGACAAGGAGCAGGCTGAGGAGGCGCAGCGGCTGGCGTCGGCCGGGGAGCGGCTTGAGCAGGATGAAGCGGCCCTTGGCGAGCTGCAGGAGCAGGGGGAGGTACTCGCCGAGGCGCTGCTGCTCGCCCAGGAGCAGGTGAGCGGGGCGGAGCGGGCGCTGGAAGAGGTGCGCCTTCGCCGGGAGCAGCAGCAGGCGGCCTGCCAGCGGTTGCAACTGGAGCAGCAGAACCAGCGCCAGCTCATCACGCTGCGCGAGCAGGAGCTGGCCCGTCTCGGCCTGGAGCTGGCGGAACTCAAGGAGCCAGGGGCCGCTCCGAGTCAGGATCTGTCGCCCCTGCTGGTCGAACAGCGCAATCTTGAGGCGCAGCAACTGGCCTGTCACCAGCGGCTCGCGGAGCTGGATCGTCAGCTGACCGAGCTGGAGCAGGCCAGAAGCGCCGATCACAAGCAGCTGGTGAAAATTCAAGAGAAGCTGGCGACTCTGCGGCTCGAGCGCGAGCGCAACCTGACGCGCAGGCAGGGACTGCACGAGCAGTTCGAAGAGCTGGGCGTGCGCCTGGTGGACCTCGATCAGGCGGTGCTGATTGCCGCTGATCGCGGCAAGCTGCGCCAGGAGATCCAGACGCTGGAGGCGCAGGTGGAGGCGCTTGGCGCCATCAACCTGGCGGCACTGGAGGAGTATGAGGAGGCGAAAACCCGTTCAAGCTACCTGGAAAATCAGTGCCAGGATCTGGAGCAGGCCCTCGACACCTTGAGCCAAGCCATTAAAAGAATTGATAAAGAAACACAAATACGCTTCCGCGACACTTTCGATAAGGTCAATGAAGATTTAAAATCCCTGTTCCCAAAAGTGTTCGGGGGGGGCAGTGCCTGGCTTGAGCTGACCTCGGATGATCTTTTGGAGGCCGGAGTGAGCATCATGGCAAGACCTCCGGGCAAGAAGAATGCTACCATTGCCCTGCTTTCCGGGGGGGAGAAGGCGCTAACCGCCCTTGCGCTGGTTTTTGCCATCTTCAGACTCAATCCAGCACCATTTTGTCTGCTGGATGAGGTGGATGCACCGCTCGATGAAGTGAACGTCGGTCGCTTCTGTTCTCTTGTCAAAGAGATGTCGAGCACAGTACAGTTCGTTTACATCAGTCATAATAAGGTCTCCATGGAGATGGCCGAGCAGCTGGTTGGCGTCACGATGCAAGAGCCCGGGGTTTCGCGCATAGTGTCGGTCGATATCGGTGAAGCCGTCGCTTTGGCTGAGCAAAACTAGAAAGAGAAGCAGCTAATGCAGGAATTGCGTTACATCTTGGTTGCCCTGGGCGGTATTGCCATCGCGGCATTGCTCATTCACGGGTTGTGGAGCAACAGAAAGAATCGTCAGGCACCGATCAAGGAGAAACCCCTGGGTCGGATGGAGTCCAAGTCCCGTGAGCGTGACAACGACGCCTTCGACAGCGATGGCATCGGTCAGGTGCGTGTGGTGAGCGGTGGACGTCGTGCCGAGCCCAAACTGCGCAGCGACGAGGCCCGTCAGCCCGAACCCCGCCGTGTCGCCCCCGTTCCCGCCTTCGATGATGAAGATGACGACGCCGATCTGCCGCCTCCCGTGGTGCGCAAGCCTGCCGCTCGCCCTGTCCCCCCTCAGCCTGTGTATGAGGAAGAAGAGGACTATGACGAGCCGGTTGCCGCCCCTGTTGAAGAGGCCCCTGCCGCGCCGGTGCGCAAACCTGCCCAGGTGATCCGCCGTACGCCGGTACACCGTTCCCGTCCGCAGCGCGAGCCCATGATGCAGCCGCTGGACGAAGAGCCGCTGGTGGAGCCGGCCTATGCCCAGGCGCCGACCTTCGGTGCACGCGAGCCGGCACCGGTTGCCCAGCAGGCTCCCCGCTACGCCCAGCCGGCTTATGAAGAACCCGCTTACGATGACGAGCCAGCCTATGAAGAGCCGGTTCACGCAGCCGAGCCAGAACCCGCTCCGGCCCCGGTCGAGAAGATCTGGCAGGATGTCTATGTCATCAACCTGATGGCCCGTCCCGGCCACGATCTGCAAGGTGCGACTCTGCTCTCTTCCCTGCTGGCGCTGGGCTTCAAGTTTGGCGAGATGGACATCTTCCACCGTCACGAAGATCTGGGCGGCAAGGGGGAGGTGCTCTTCTCCATGATCAACATGGTCAAGCCGGGTACCTTCAACCCCTATCGCATGGAGCAGTTCAGCACCCCGGGTGTGTCCCTCTTCATGCAACTGCCCCTTCGCAGCAATGCCGCCTTCGCCTTCGAGCACATGTTGCAGGCCGCGGATCAGCTCGCGAGCGATCTCGATGCCATGCTGACCGACGCCTCGCGCAGTCCCCTCAGCGACGACGACATCGCCCGCTACCGTCACGAGCTGGCGGCCTACGAGGCCAGCCGCGACTGATGCGCCATGGGGCTTGAACAATGAAAAGTGCGGTACCCCGGTGCCGCATTTTTGTTTCTGCCCCAGACTGAATGTTCCATCACACTTCGAGACTTTTTCATGAGCGATATCCTCTCCCGCCACCGTCAACTGTGTGAGCTGCTGACCGAGTACGGCCATCAGTACTATGTGCTGGACAACCCCACGGTGCCGGACGCCGAATACGATCGCCTGATGCGCGAGCTGATTGCGCTGGAGGCCGAGCATCCCGAGCTGAAAACCCCGGCCTCGCCGAGCGTGCGGGTGGGAGGCCAGCCGCTGACCGCCTTCAAGCAGGTACGCCACGAGATCCCCATGCTGAGTCTGGACAACGTCTTCAGCAGCGAGGAGTTGCAGGCGTTCGAGCAACGCATGAGTGATCGCCTCAAGCGGGAGGTGAATTTCACCTTCTGTTGCGAACCCAAGCTCGACGGTCTGGCGGTGAGCCTGCTCTACGTGGCTGGCCAGCTGGTACAGGCCGCCACTCGCGGGGACGGCACCACGGGGGAGGAGATCACCGAGAACGTGCGCACCATCAAGGCCATTCCCCTGACCCTGCGCGGCCAGGGGTGGCCTGCGCGGCTGGAGGTGCGTGGGGAGGTCTTCATGCCCAAGGCGGGGTTCGAGGCGATGAACCGCGATGCGCTGGCGGCGGGGGAGAAGGTGTTCGTCAACCCGCGCAACGCCGCTGCCGGCAGCCTACGCCAGCTCGATTCACGCATCACCGCCAGCCGCCCCCTCAGCTTCTATGCCTACGGCGTGGGAGTCGGTGGCGACGAGCTGGGGGAGTCCCACTTCGGTCGCCTCAATCAGCTCAAGGCCTGGGGTCTGCCGCTCAGCCCGGAAGTGAAGCTCAAGGAGGGGGCCGCCGGTTGCCAGGCGTTCCACGACGACATCCTGGCCCGCCGTGGGGATCTCCCTTACGAGATCGATGGCGTGGTCTACAAGGTCGACGACATCGCGCTGCAACAGGAGCTCGGCTTCGTGGCGCGGGCCCCGCGCTGGGCCACCGCCCACAAGTTCCCGGCCGAAGAGGAGATGACGGCGCTTGAGAACGTCGAGTTCCAGGTGGGCCGCACCGGTGCCATCACCCCGGTAGCCAAGCTCAAGCCGGTGTTTGTCGGCGGCGTCACCGTTTCCAACGCTACCCTGCACAATGCGGACGAGATCGCGCGCCTTGGCGTCATGATCGGCGACACCGTGATCGTGCGCCGGGCCGGGGACGTGATCCCCCAGGTCGTGGCTGTGGTGGAGGCGCAGCGCCCGGCGGATGCCCGCGCGATCCTCTTCCCGACCGAGTGCCCGGTGTGCGGCTCGGCGGTGGAGCGGCTGGAAGGGGAGGCCGTGGCCCGCTGTTCCGGCGGTCTCTTCTGCGAGGCCCAGCGGGCGGCCGCCATCAAGCACTTCGCGGCGCGTCGCGCCATGGACGTGGACGGCCTTGGCGATAAGATAGTGGAGCAACTGGTGGACAAGGGGCTGGTGAAGACCCCGGCCGACCTGTTCAGCCTCAATGCCATCCAGCTGGCAGGTCTTGAGCGGATGGGGCAAAAGTCCGCCCTCAACCTGGTGGCGGCCATCGACAAGGCGCGCAGCACCACCCTGCCGCGCTTCCTGTTCGCCCTAGGGATCCGCGAGGTGGGGGAGGCGACGGCGCTCAACCTCGCCAACCACTTCCTCACCCTGGAAGCCCTGCGCGCCGCCTCGGTGGAGCAGCTGCTCGAGGTACCCGACGTGGGGGACATAGTGGCCAAGCACGTCTACTACTTCCTGCGCCAGCCCCACAACATCGAGGTGCTCGACGCCCTGCTGGCCGCCGGTATCCACTGGCCGGTCATCGAGAAGAAAGAGGCAAGCGATCAGCCCTTTGCCGGCAAGACCTTCGTGCTGACCGGCACCCTCACCGCCTTGTCCCGCAACGACGCCAAGGCGGCGCTGCAGGCCCTGGGTGCCAAGGTGGCGGGCTCGGTGTCGGCCAAGACCGACGTGCTGGTAGCGGGGGAGGCGGCAGGCTCCAAGCTCGCCAAGGCCCAGGAGCTGGGGATCACCATCTGGACCGAAGCCGAGTTGCAGGCGGCCATTCAGCCCTGAGGATGCACGTTTGAGCAGACAAACCCGGCCCACTGGCCGGGTTTGTCGTTGGTGGGCTCACTCGACGTAGCTCACCTTGTCCTGCCAGGCATCGGGAGCCGTCAGGTGCCAGCGTGCCAGTTCGCTCTTGCTGAACAGGTATTCCCCGCGGGATGCGGCGCGGGGGGAGAGGGCGCCGGGCGCCGTGCCCGAGAGGATGGCATTGGCCAGTTCGGCGGCTCTCTCTCCCTGGCTGTGGCCGTCGAGCACCAGACCGCCGATGGCGGCTCCCCTGCCCACCGCAAAGGCCCAGAAGCAGAACAGTGGCACCGGGCTGTTGGCGCTGGTCCATGCCAGTACCTGTTGCTCGCTCACATGCTGGCCCTGAGCGTCGGTGAGAGTGTGGTAGAGGCCGAGGAAGAGCGCCTGATAGCCGTTTTCCCGGCTGGCGAGCACTGCCTCCTGCCAGTGTCCATAGTCGGTGAACTGGCGGCTGCTGACCCGGGTCTGGCCGATCGTCAGCTCGCCTCGCCCCTTGAACTCGTGGGCGACGGCGGTGCGGGACACCTCGCTTTCGTCAAACAGCACCAGGGCACGCTCCAGCCCTCCCATAAACTGACTCATCTCGCTGATGCTGCGCTTGAGCAGGGGGCGTTCCAGGACGCCGGTGATCAGGGGGTGGCCGACCAGCCCCTTGGGGCGCGGATTCTCGTTCATCCCGAGAAACACCACGGGCGTTCCCCGGGCGGCGATGGGTCGGGCGAGGGCGTTGATGGCGTTGTCATCCCCCAGGATCACCAGCGCTGGCTGGTGGGTCCGGTAGGCGGCCATTCCCTTGGCGAGCAGTTCGTCACGGGTCTGGCCGGGCTGGCGCTTGGTGTCCAGATAGAGATAGCCGAGGTGATGCGCCTGCTTGAGGTGTTTCTCTAGGCCGGCACTGTAGCTCTGATCCCACTGGTTGCTCTGGTGATAGCTGCTGATCACCAGGATCTCGGCGGCCAGCAGCGGGAGGGAGAGAAGGGAGAGCAGGAGCAAGACCTTGGTCACGTGTGTTTTCCGCAAGGGACAGACTGTTCCCCAGTATGTGCTCTCCCGCTCTCTGGCGCCTCGGTCAATTGTTGTCGGAAGGCGTGCCCCTCTCTTTTTATCCCTTGCCGGGCGGGAGCCCGCATCCCGTCTGGGGTGAGCAAAAAGAGCGCCTTTTGGCGCTGGTCGTGAACTGCCCCACTCCTTCCAAAACCTGTTCTGGATCAAGAAACAGGGTACCGCTTTGGTGCCTAATAGACCCCACATATAGGGGTAAGCATAAAAAAAACACCCATATATAGTGTCATAAAGCTGTGCATAAGTGGTCGCCCTCTCAGTGTCAGCCCAGGTGTTTCAAGCCTTGGCTGACCTTGTTTGCGCCGGGGACGGGCGTGGAGAAGGGGACTCAACGAGGGTGAGCCGAGGGTGGCCACCAGGTCTTTCAATACGGGGAAAATCGATGAAACCGGTAGTGATCAAACGCGATGGATGTCGTGCACCATTCAATGGCCAACTGATCCGCGATGCGGTCAGCCGAGCGGCGGCAGCGGTCAATCAGGCCAGTCCGGCGCTGGCAGAGCGCATTGCCGCCGCTGTCAGCCAGGAGCTGGAGGGGCGAGGGGAGGTAGACATCCACGAGATCCAGAACCGGGTCGAGAACCACCTGATGGCCTCCGACGACAAGGCCATCGCCCGTGCCTACATCGAATACCGTCACGACCGGGATCAGGCCCGCGAGGCCAGGGGTCGTCTGGCCCAGGAGATCCGCGGCCTGGTGGAGCAGACCAACGCGGCCCTGCTCAACGAGAACGCCAACAAGGACTCCAAGGTGATCCCGACCCAGCGTGACCTGCTGGCGGGCATCGTCGCCAAGCATTACGCCATCAGTCACATGCTGCCCCGTGACGTGGTGCAGGCCCACGAGAGCGGCGACCTGCACTTCCACGATCTTGACTACTCCCCCTTCTTCCCGATGTTCAACTGCATGCTGATCGATCTGCAGGGGATGCTGACCCACGGCTTCAAGATGGGCAATGCCGAGATAGACACTCCCAAATCCATCAGCACCGCCACTGCGGTGACCGCCCAGATCATCGCCCAGGTGGCGAGCCATATCTATGGCGGCACCACCATCAACCGCATCGACGAAGTGCTGGCACCCTATGTGGCCATCAGCTGGCACAAGCACCGGGAGGTGGCCGAGGAGTGGGGGATCAGGGACGTGGATGCCTATGCCATGGCCCGCACCGAGAAGGAGTGCCACGACGCCTTCCAGTCCCTCGAATACGAGGTCAATACCCTGCACACCGCCAACGGTCAGACGCCGTTTGTCACCTTCGGCTTTGGCCTGGGGGACAGTTGGGAATCGCGCCTCATCCAGCGCGCCATCCTTGGCAACCGCATCGCCGGCCTTGGCAAGAACAGGAAGACCGCCGTCTTCCCGAAACTGGTGTTCGCCATCAAGGATGGCCTGAACCACAAGCAGGGGGATCCCAACTACGACATCAAGCAGCTGGCGCTGGAGTGCGCCTCCAAGCGGATGTACCCGGACATCCTCAACCACGACCAGGTGGTCAAGGTCACAGGCTCCTTCAAGACCCCCATGGGGTGCCGTTCCTTCCTCGGTGCCTACGAGGAGAATGGCGAGCTGGTCCACGAAGGGCGCAACAACTTAGGTGTCGTGAGCCTCAACCTGCCGCGCATTGCCCTGAAATCCCGCGATGAAGCGGACTTCTGGGACAAGCTGGATGCCGCCCTGCGGGTGGCCAAGACAGCGCTCATGTACCGCATCAAGCGCCTGGACGGGGTCAAGGCCCGGGTCGCCCCCATCCTCTACATGGAGGGGGCCTGCGGGGTGCGCCTCAAGGCCGATGACAACATCAGCGAGATCTTCAAACATGGCCGCGCCTCCATTTCGCTGGGTTACATCGGGGTACACGAGACCATCAACGCCCTCTATGGCACAGACGTCCACCTGTTCGACAGCGAGACCCTGCGCCAGAAGGCCATCGCCATCATCGCGCGGCTCAAGGCGGCCACCGACGAGTGGAAGGAGGAGACCGGCTACGGCTTCAGTCTCTACTCCACCCCGAGCGAGAACCTCTGCACCCGTTTCTGCCGCATCGACGCCAAGGAGTTTGGCGTGGTGGCCGGGGTGACCGACAAGGGCTACTACACCAACAGCTTCCACCTGGACGTGGAGAAGCAGGTGAACCCCTACGACAAGCTGGACTTCGAGGCGCCCTATCCGCCCATCGCCAGCGGCGGCTTCATCTGCTACGGCGAGTACCCCAACATCCAGCACAACCTGGAGGCGCTGGAGAATGTCTGGGACTACAGCTATGACAAGGTGCCCTACTACGGCACCAACACCCCCATCGACGAGTGCTACGACTGCGGCTTCACCGGCGAGTTCGAGTGCACCTCCAAGGGCTTCACCTGCCCGCGCTGCGGCAACCACGACCCGGCCAAGGTGTCGGTGACCCGCCGGGTGTGCGGCTATCTCGGCAGCCCGGATGCGCGCCCCTTCAACGCGGGCAAGCAGGAAGAGGTGAAGCGCCGCGTCAAGCATATGTAAGCGAGCAGACCCCACCCCAGCCCTCCCCTTGGCAGGGGAGGGGGCAAAGAAGCTCCTCCCCCTTTCGAAGGGGGAGGTTGGGAGGGGGTTGGCCGTTAACCCAGAGAACTCGAATGCACTACCACCAGTACTACCCGGTCGATGTGATCAACGGCCCCGGCACCCGCGCCACCCTGTTCGTGTCGGGTTGCGAGCACCAGTGCCCCGGTTGCTACAACCAGAGCACCTGGCGGCTCGATGGGGGCAAGCCGTTCGATGAGGCGATGAGCGATCGCATCATTCACGATCTCAACGACAGCCGCATCAAGCGGCGCGGACTGTCGCTCTCCGGCGGCGATCCGCTCCACCCCGCCAACGTGCCGCATGTGCTGGCGCTGGTGAAGCGGGTGCGGGCCGAGTGCCCCGGCAAGGACATCTGGTGCTGGACCGGTTATCTGCTGGCCGATCTCAGCCCGGCCCAGCGGGAGCTGGTGGCCTTGCTGGACGTGCTGGTGGATGGCAGGTTCGAGAAGGCCCTGGCGGATCCCGGTCTGCTCTGGCGTGGCAGCCGCAATCAGATGGTTCACGACCTCAACGCCTGGCGGAAAGGAGGAGAGCGGATCCCCTGTCTGGTTTGCAGTTGAGGCTTTGGGTGTTTATGGTTAGGCCAACCCCAAGCGCTGTTTACACGAGGAATCCCGATGAACAATCTGCTCAAGATCCTGCTGGCCATCTTTCTCCCCCCGGTCTGCGCCTTTATCCAGGTAGGCTTCAGCCTCCATTTCCTCATCAACATAGTGCTGACCCTGCTGGGCGGTCTGCCCGGCATGGTCCATGCCCTCTGGCTGGTGGTAAGCGACAAGCGCGCCTGAGTCGTGAGAGATCACAAGGCCAGCCCTCCGGGGTTGGCTTTTTTTTGCCTGCCAGATGGGGGCTTCCCGGATGAGCCCCTTTGCCTGACACTGGCGCGTCGCTCATGGAATCGAGCGATACAACGAAGAGGGAATGTCGAGTGCGAGTGAAAGGGTTGTTGCTGTGGGCCGTCCTGGCCCTGCTCGGGGGCTGTGCCAGCCCCACCGCCAAGCTGAATCAGCCTCCGGTGGATGTCACCTGGGAAACGCTGCCCGAATACTGGGTGCTGGTGGGGGATGCCATCAGTTTTAACCCGGTCGGGGGGCTGCCGGCGAAGAGGCCGGTCAAGGGGTATGTGACCCTTCGCTACCTCATCGATTCCAATGGCACGCTGTTCAGCCCAGAGGTACTGGAGTCCCAGCCTCCCGGCGTGCTGGATCTCATCGCCATCTCCGGGCTGGCGCAGCTGCGCTACCGGCCATCGGAGCAGAATCAGCAAGCCATTCCGGCTCGGGTTGTGGCCCGATTCGAAGTGGAAGTGAAATGACAAACACCCCGGCCAGGCCGGGGTGTTTCGTGTGGGCTCTGTGCCATGACGGCGCGGATCACTGCTCCTTGCAGTCGTTGTAGCGGCTCTGCCACTCCCCGGCGTCATCACGCATCTCGACGAACCCCTCTTTGCCCTTGTTCCACCAGACCACCTCGTGATCGTCGGTATAGCGGGCGCCGGAGGCGGAAACCGCCTGGGGCAGGGTGTAATCCTTGCCATCGGGGAGGGAGAGCTTGACGAAGTTCAGGCTATCGTCCGAGAGGGAGAAGTAGCGAACCTGCACTTTCTGGTTCTGTTCACACAGGTAGGTGACGGGATCGCCGCCGGTCACTCCCAGCTTGCCGCTGCCCAGATCGCAGCCGCCGAGCAGGGTGATGGCGCCCGCCCCCAGTAGAAAGAGCTTGGCGTGTTTCATGTTTGATCCTCACAACGGTGTCATATGGCCTTGAGCCTAACAGGATGAGGCACAACTGCAACCTCGTGGCGGGAGCCCTGCGTCGGGATGCGTCCGTCTCCCTCTGGTCCGTGGAGCAGGCAAAAAAACGCCCCGGCAGGCAAGCGGGGCGAAAGGGAGCCGTCCAATGGCTGCAGAAAAGGGTCAGTGGCCGAACCGTGTCGCCTCGAAGCGATTGAGCAGCCGGTGGATGAGGTAGCAGGCGAGCAAGGTGACCACGATGGCAAAGAGGATGCTGCTCACCCGATAGAGGGCGCTGAACACCAGGTCGTTACCCGGGGTCAGGTACTGGCCGAACAGGATGCCGAGGGTGGTGAGGGCACCGAAGCCGACTCCGGAGCCGCTCGCCTCCTTCACATGGGCATAGCTGAACAGCATGGCGCCGAGCCAGAGCACCGGGGTCACCAGCAGCAGCAAGCCGGACCAGTCATAGAGCACCAGCTGCCCCAGGATGCCGAAACTCACCCCCAGCAGGGTGCCCATGGCCCGCTTGCGGGCATAGTCCAGGGCGCCGTTCCAGTGCATGGGGAAGAGCAGCAGCAGGGTGGTGGCCTGGGCGGACATGGAGTCGCGCAGATCGAAGATCTGGAACACCAGGAACGAGAGGGTCGCGATGGACGCCCCCAGCAGGGCTTCGTGGCGCATCCGGTGCGGCGCCTTGGGGGAGGGGGCCGGCCTGGGGCGCTCCTCCACGTCCGGAATGAGGGCCGTCATCAGATAGGCGATGAGCACCGGCAGGACGCTGGCCCAGAGATTGCTGAAGATGAGGTCGTTCAGATCAATCCCGGGGTAGCTGGCAAAGTGCAGCATGATGCTGAGGCTGAGCACCCCGTTGGCACCGAACAGGAACAGGCTGCCCCGGGACATGGCGGCGAAACGGTAGAGGAAGAGCAAAAAGACCAGGGGGGTCATGAGCCCAGGGTGGCCGCCGAACAGGCCGCCGAGCAGCCCCACTTCCAGACCGCACATGGCGGCGGAGGCGATGAGCTGGCGGGCGGCGTGACCGTTCATCACCGGCACCAGGCCGAGCAGCAGCACCGGGGTGACGGTGAAGAAGACCCCGTTGCTCCAGCCGAAGATCTTGCACAGCACAAACCCCAGGGTACAGCCAAAGGCGATGCGCAGACACTGGCGCAGTTCGTTGGGGGTGAGGGGTCTGTGCCACAGGTTCATGGTCGTCATCTCAATAGATGTAGTGCAGCAGGCTGAGCAGACGGATCTGGCCGCGGGCCAGCAGCCCGGTCAGGGTGTTGTCCGGCAGCAGCTGCACCGTGGCGCGGGCCCCGGCCGGCAGATGGGCGGGCAGTTGCTCCAGGGTCAGGTGCAGGCGCAGGCGCTGGGCATCCCGTACCCAGCGATCGGACTCGACGGGGTTCGCAAGCTGGCCGTTGGCGTCAAACTGGCCGGCGCTGACCCCGGCATCCAGGCTGGCGACGCGGGCAGGATAGAGACGACCGGGCTCGCCGTCGAAGGCGACGAGGGCCTGACTGCCGGCGCTGACGTGGCGCAGGCTCTTCTCGCGAAAATCGGCGATCACGTCCACCTGCTCGGAGACCAGGGCCAGCAGAGGGGAACCCGCATTGGCCACGCTGCCAGGCTTGAGCTGCAGGTTGGTGATGATGCCGTCCTGGCTCGCATGAACCCGGCTGTAGGCGAGGTTGAGCTCGGCCTGGGCGAGGCGGTTGCGGGCCTGGCGCAGCAGCAGGTTGTCTTCCCCTGGCAAGCCGCGGTTGACGCGGGCCTGCTCTACCCGGGCCTGGCTGCCGAGCAGGTTGGCACGGGCGGTGCGGGCGGCGCTGTCGGCGTCATCTTTCTGCTGCTCAGAGACCATGTGACGGCGGTAGAGGGCGTCGATACGCGCCGCTTCCCGCTGTTTCTGGTCGGCCTGGGTGCGCAGCGAGCTGTACTCCGCCTCATAGGCGGTCAGGGTTGCGTCCAGCTGGCGGTTCTGCTGCCTGGCCTGGTCCAGGGCGAGCCTGGCCTGATCCACGGCGAGCTGGAAGGGTTCCGGGTCGAGGGCGAAGAGCAGATCCCCCTGCTTGACGTGCTGGTTGTTGGCGACGGCGACTTCGACTACCTTGCCGCTGACCTGGGGGGCCATCCGGGTGACGACCCGGGTGGCCATGGCCTGGGGGGTCAGGGGCATCTTGATGTCGGCCAGCAGAAAGTAGCCAAACACCAGGACGAAGCAGACGATGGCCCACTTTATCCAGCGCTTGAATTGTTGATCCGGTGTCATCTTATTCTCTCTCTTCATGCTGTGCGGCTATCTTGCCAAGGGCGTTGGCGGAGATGCGGTGCACAATGTCTTCAAACTGGGCCAGCTCCTGCTGGCTGATGCCGGTGAGCAGCTCCCGGCGCACGGCGATGATGCGGCCCTCGATCTGATCGAGCAGCGCCTTGCCCGCCGGGGTCAGGGTGACGATGCGGGCCCGCTTGTCCTGGCTGCAGCAATGGCGCTCGATCAGCCCCTGCTCCTCGAGCTGACCCAGGGTCCGCATCAGGGAGGGGAGCTCTATCTCCAGGGCCTCGGCCAGGGTCTTCTGGCTGAGGTGGCCGCCGAGGCGGCTGAGTTTCCACAGGGCGGTCCAGCGGGGATGGGTGAGCCCCAGAGGCGCCAGCTCGAGATCGGCCACGGTGCGCCAGAGCCGGTGCAATCGCCCCAGCTGCTCGGCGAGGGAGAGTTCTCGCAACATCTCCAGATCCTTTTTCATGACGGGCACCTCAATTACTTAGCTTGCGAAGCATTATATTTATTTCGCAGGCTAAGTAAATAGTGTGATACAGCTCACGTTCAGGTTTTTTGCCCGGGCCGTGGTGTTTAAGTTTTTATATGGCTTTGCGGGCCAGCTAACCGACAACGGCCGGGGGAGGCGCTAGAGTGGCCACCTTTGAGGTGCGCCAGGCTGGCCATTGACCCGGCCGGGGGACACCCTCACCCTGGGCTTTCCTGTCCGCTGCAAGGTTGAACGATGAAACTGCGCCACCAGCTAGTCACCCTCTCGCTTGGCTTGTCACTGCTGCTGATCCTGATCCTGGGCTGTCTGCTCGCCCTCTTCATGCGCCACCTGCTGGAGAACAACCTGAAGGAGAAGGGGAGCGATCTGGCCCGGGTGCTGGCGGCGGACAGCCGGGTGGTCCGGGCCCTGGAGAAGGGGAGCGATCCCGGGCTGCGGGATTATGTGCAGGGGATCTGCAGCCGCACCGACGCCGCCTACATGGTGGTGACCGACGAACATGCCAGGCGCCTGAGCCACCCCTCCCCCGAGCTGGTGGGCCAGACCTTCCGGGGGGAGGACATCTGGCCTGCACTCCAGTCGCGCGAGAGCTACTGCTCCCGGGACGTGGGCACCCTGGGTCCCGCCATCCGCTGCTTCGCTCCCGTAGTGGGGCCCGATGGCCAGGCCATCGGTGCAGTGGCGGTGGGTTATCTGATGCGCACCGTGGAGGGCACCTATCAGGAGCGGATCGCCCTGCTGGTCGGCGCCATCGCAGCGGTGCTGGGGTGCGGCCTGCTGCTGGCGCTCTGGGTGCAGCACCTGCTGCGCCGCACCCTGCTGGATCTGGAGCCGGAGACCATCGCCAATCGCTTCGCCCAGCAGGATCTGGTGCTGGAGGGGATCTCGGAGGGGATAGTGGCCCTGGACAACCAGCACAGGATCACCATGCTCAACAGCGCCGCCTTCTATCAGTTGCGACTGCCCGGCACCGGGCGCCACGCCCTGCTGGGCCGCTCCCTGGCGGAGCTGGCCCCCGGCCTCGTGCCCACGTTGCAGCAAGGGGGGGCGGTCAGGTTCACCGTGCAGGGGGATGACTTCGTCGGCCACTGGCAGGAGCTCAGCGGTCGCGAGCCGGGGCGCATGCTCATCTTCAGCCGGCCAGACGGCACCGGCAGCCTGGGCATGCAGGTGACCCACCTGCGCCAGTACGGCGAGATGCTGCGCATCCAGACCCATGAATTCGCCAACAAGCTCAGCAGCCTCTCCGGTCTGCTCCAACTCGGCCACGTGGATCAGGCGGTAGACCTCATCCAGCAGGAGAACGAAGCCTGCCAGAACATGTTGCAGGATCTGCTGCGGGTCATCGAGAACAAGCCGGTGGCCGGGCTCATCCTCGGCAAGTTCAGCCGGGCGCGGGAGCTGGGGGTGGAGCTGGTGCTGGATGCGGGGTCGGCCCTCGGGGAGTATCCGGCCGAGGTGTCGGCGGATCTCATCACCTGCATCGGCAACCTGCTGGACAACGGCATTCGCGCCGCCTGGGGGAACCGCGAGCACGCCGCGCCCAGGGTGCTGCTCTCCCTCGATGATCTGGGGCGGCGGCTGGTGATCGAGGTGGAGGACAGTGGCGAGGGGGTGGACGAGGCGCTGGCGGATCACCTGTTCGACTACGGTGTCAGCCGCCAGACCGGGGATCACGGGGTCGGCCTCTTCCTGGTCAAGAAGACGGTGGCCAGGCGGGGGGGCGTGATAGAATGGCGTCGCACCGCCGAGCAGACGACCCTGTTTGGTATCTATTTGAATAAAAACCAATTGGTGTAAGTCATGAAGCCAATTTTCACGCTGATTATCGAGGATGACGAGCGGATAGGCGCCATGTTGGGGGAGCTGGTCTCCTCCACGGCCGGGTTCTCCCTGATGGGGCGGGCCGGCACCCTGGCCGAGGCGGATCGCCTGATGGCGGGGAGCGAGCCCCGCTTGCTGATGGTCGACATCTCCCTGCCCGATGGCTCGGGCCTGGAGTGGGTGAGCCGGCTGCGCAGCTACAACCGGGAGGTGATGGTGATGATGGTGACCGCCTCCTGCGACGTGGAGACCATACAGCAGGCCCTCAACCTGGGCGTGCAGGACTACGTCATCAAGCCGCTGCGGCTGTTTCGCATCCAGCAGAGCCTGGAGGAGATCCTGGTCCTGCATCGCCGCCTGTGCGAGCCGGGGGAGCTGGCCCAGAGCGACCTGGACCGCCTGATGGGCAAGGCGCGCAACCAGGGTCGGGAGGCGCGGGAGACCCCCAAGGGGATCGACGCCATCACCCTGCGACAGGTGCTGGATCTGCTGGCGGGGGAGCCGGACAACACCTTCTCCACCGACACCGTGGCCCTGCGCCTCTCCCTGAGTCGCACCACGGCCCGCCGCTACCTGGAGTTTCTGGAGTCAGAAGATCGGCTGGACGTGGAGCTCAACTACGGCCAGCGTGGCCGCCCGGAGCGGCGCTACCACTGGCGCCGGGAGTCGTGACCCCGCCGCGGGCACAACGCCGAAGAGGCCGCGCACACCATGCTGCGCAGGCCGCGCAGATAAAAGGGAGCCTTTGAGCTCCCTTTTGTTTTGCCCCGATGCGACCCGGCCCTTCTATCTGGGATCGCCCGAGAAGGGGTGCAGGGCGGTGCGGGCGCGCTCGAACAGGGCGATGAGATGATCCGCCACGGCTCTCACCCGCCGGGAGTGGGCGAGATCGCTGTGGAGCACCAGCCAGATGGGCTGATCCACTCCGAGCTCCGGCAGCAGGCAGACCAGATCCGTCTGGCGGGCCAGGTAGTGGGGCAGCACCGCGAGCCCCAGACCGGCCTGGGCGGCGGCGAGCTGGGCCGCCAGGGTGCTGGTCTCCACCCGGCAGGGGCGGCCGCGCAGCATGCGGGTCATCCATCTGGCGGCGGGCAGGTGGCTCTGGGTTTCGTTCCATCCGATGAAGTCATCCTGATCGAAGCTGGCGGCATCCAGCCCGGGGCTGCGGGCATCCAGGTAGGCGCCGGTCCCGTAGAGGCCAAAGCCCAGGGTGCCCAGGCGCCGCAGGGTGAGGTGGCCGGCATCGGGCTTGACCATGCGCACCGCGAGATCGGCATCGCGCCGGTGCAGGTTCACCGTCTGCACCCCGGTGACCAGCTCCACCCTCAGCTCGGGGTGCTGGGCAAAGAGCGTCGGCAGGGAGGGGATGATGAGGGGATTGGCCAGGTTCTCGGCAGTGGCGAGGCGCACTGTGCCGGCCACCTGTCCCTGCAACTGCCCCGCCTCGCCAAAGGCCAGTCCCGCATGTTCCAGCGCCTCGGCTCGCTCAAGCAGGGCCTCCCCGTCGTCGGTCAGGCGATAGCCCTGCTGGTGGCGGCTGAACAGGGGGAGGCCGAGGGCCGCCTCCAGCCTGTCCAGGCGCCGGGAGACGGTGGCCACCCCCATGCGAAGGGCGTGGGCGGCACCGCTCAGGGTGCCGCTGCGGGCGATGGCCAGGAAGACGCGGGCGTCGTCCCAGAGCAGGGGATCGTGCATAGTGTTTCCATAATCGGAAAATGGGTTGCCAGTTATCTCTATATCTCATTCATTTTCGGAAGACCATACTCCCCTGCAACTTGTCAGGGAGAAAATGCGATGCAACGACGAACACTGGGAGCCAACCTGCAGGTCTCTGCCCTGGTGCTGGGCTGCATGGGGATGAGCGAATTCTACGGGCCGCGGGACGATGAGACGTCCTTGCGGGTGCTGGCGGAGGCGGTGGAGCGGGGCATCGACCTGCTCGACACCGCCGACATGTACGGCCCCCACCACAACGAGGCGCTGATCGGGCGTTTTCTCGCGACCCGGCGGGGGCAGGTGAAGGTCGCCACCAAGTTTGGCATCGTGCGCCAGCACGGGGAGTACAGGCGTACCCTCGACAACAGCGCCCGCTATGCGCGCCAGAGCTGCGAGGGCTCCCTGCGCCGCCTCGGCATCGAGCAGATCGATCTCTACTATGTGCACCGCCTCGATCCGGCCCATCCCGTCGATGAGACCATGGCCGGGCTGGCGCAGCTGGTACAGGAGGGCAAGATAGCCCGCATCGGTCTGTGCGAGGTGAGCGAGGCCACCCTGAGGCGCGCCCATGCCGTGCACCCGGTGGCGGCGGTGCAGACCGAATACTCCCTCTGGACCCGGGAGGTGGAGGCGGCGGTGCTGCCCGTCTGCCGGGAGCTGGGGATTGGTCTGGTGGCCTACTCCCCCCTGGGGCGCGGGTTTCTGACCGGGCGTTACCAGCAGGAGGCGGTGTTCGAGGAAGGGGATTTTCGGGCCAGTCTGCCGCGCTTTCAGGGGGAGAACCTCGCCACCAACCGCACCCTGGTGCAGGCGGTCATGGCCCTGACCCGGCAGAAGGGGTGCACGGCGGCGCAGATAGCCCTGGCCTGGCTGCTGGCGCAATGGGAGGGGATAGTGCCCATCCCCGGCACCCGGCGCCTGACCCACCTTGAGGATAACCTCGGCGCCCTCTCGGTGCGCCTCTCCCCAGCGGAGCTCGGGGCCCTGGGCCAGGCCATCCGGACCCTGCCGGTGGCGGGGGAGCGCTATACTGCCGAGGGGATGAAGGGGGTGAACGCATGAGCGGCCCGCACTCAGCCCGCCCCGGGTTGGCCTGCTCGCTCCGTTGAGGGCACCACCTGGGCGGGAAAATGACAAAGGGAGCCGAGGCTCCCTTCTTTCATGGTGCTGGCGGGCTCAGGCCCCTTCCGGCAGAGGACGGCGTACCCTCGGCTTGAGCTGGGAGAGCATGACCCCGGTCAGGATGAGGCCGCCCCCCAGCAGGTGATAGCCGTGAATGGGCTCCCCCAGGGTGATGACGGCGATGAGGGCCGTGCACAGGGGCATCAGGTTCATGAAGACCGAGGTGCGCTCCGCCCCCAGGGTGGCGAGGCCGCGCATCCAGCAGTAGGCGGCGAAGATGGAGGAGGCGAGGCTGGCGAACAGCACCATGCTCCAGCCCTGGGCGGGAATGGCCAGGGAGTCGGCAGAGAGGGCCACCGGGATGAGCAGCAGCACCGCCAGCAGGATCTGCAGGTAGAGGTTGAGCCAGGGGCCGAACGGCAGTTGCCAGCGGCGGATCAGCAGGCCATAGAGGGCATAGCTGGCCGCCCCCAGCAGCATCATGCCGTCGCCGGGGTTGATGCCGCTGTGCAGCAGTGCCAGGGGGTTGCCCTGACCCAGCAGCCAGAGCACCCCGAACAGGGAGAGGCTCATGCCGAGCAGCGCCTGCTTGCCCGGCTTCTGGCCAAAGCAGCAGGCCCCGATGAGCAGGGTGAGCAGGGGCAGCAGGGAGCCGATGACCCCCATGTTGGTGGCCGAGGTGCTGTGGGCGGCGTAGTAGGCGAGGCACTGGTAGAGCACCATGCCGAGCAGGGAGAGCACCAGCAGCTTGCCGAGCCAGGGGCGGATGTCGGCCCGGCGGCGCCAGAGCTGCGGCAGGCAGAAGGGGGAGAGCGCGAGGGCGGCGATCACCCAGCGATAGAAGGAGATGGCGGCGGGATCCAGCACGCCGGCGGCGGCCTTGGAGACCACGGTATTGGCGGCCCAGATCAGGATGGCGAGCAGGGGGAAGAGAAAAGGCATAGGCACTCCTTGGTACGATGGGGAGAGTCTAGCCTTGTCTTGAACGAGGTAAGTAGCGTAAATAAGACATGTCATAACCGCTTTGGGACAATCTGCATGGGCACCCTCACCCTGGCCGAGCAGGATCGCCTGCTGGCCGACCCCGACCCCCTCTACTTTCGCTACAGCCAGATCCAGGGGGGCAACGCCTGCGCCGAGCACGCCCACCCCTGGGGTCAGCTCAGCCTCATCAGCCTGGGGGTCATGGTGGTGGAGGTGGGGGGAGAGCGGCTGGTGGCGCCCCCGGACTACCTCATCTGGGTGCCGGCGGACCTGCCCCACACCGCCTTCAACGAGCAGACCCTGGATTACACCTCCATCTACGTGAGCCACGCCCTGGCCCCGCGCCTGCCACGGGAACCCCAGCTGCTGGCGCTCACCCCCTTGCTGCGGGCCCTGCTGGAGGACTTCACCCAGCGCCGGGTCGGGCACATGGAGGATGAGTGGGATGCCCGTCAAGGTGAACTCTTCATCGAGAAGCTGGCCCGCACCCGTTGCCAGCCGAGCTACCTGCCCCAGAGCCGGGATCGCCTGCTGGCCCCCTTGCTGGCGGCATTGCAGGCGGCGCCGGAGGACAACCGCACGCTGGTGGAGTGGGCCAGGGCGCTGCACACCACGGAGCGCACCCTGGCGCGGCGCTGCCAGAAGGAGCTTGGCATGAGCCTCGGCCAGTGGCGCACCCGGCTGCGGCTGGTGAAGGCGCTGGACTGGCTGCGGGGCGAGATGCCGGTGCAGGAGATCGCCTGGCGCCTCGGTTACGCTTCCACCTCGGCTTTCATCGCCATGTTCCAGCGCGAACAGGGCTGCGCCCCCCAGCGCTATCGCCAGCAACTGGGCCAACCCGTGGCCTGAACCGCATGAAAAAGGGCGCCCGCAGGCGCCCTTGTGGATCATGGGATGGGCTTAGAAGAAGCCGAGGGGGTTGATGTCGTGGCTCACCAGCAGGTTCTTGGTGTTCTGGTAGTGGTCCAGCATCATCTTGTGGGTCTCTCGACCGATCCCCGACTTCTTGTAGCCGCCAAAGGCCGCGTGGGCCGGGTAGGCGTGGTAGCAGTTGACCCAGACCCGGCCGGCCTGGATGCCGCGCCCCATGCGCCAGGCCAGGTTGCTGTCCCGGGTCCACAGGCCCGCCCCCAGCCCGTACTGGGTGTCGTTGGCAATGGCCAGGGCATCCGCCTCGTCCTTGAAGGTGGTGACCCCGAGCGCCGGCCCGAAGATCTCCTCCTGGAACACCCGCATCTTGTTCAGGCCCGAGAAGATGGTGGGCTGGATGTAGAAGCCCCCCTCCAGCCCGCTCACCTTGGCCGGGCCGCCGCCCAGCAGCATCTTGGCCCCTTCGCCGCGGCCGATTTCCATGTAGCTCAGGATCTTGTCGAACTGCTCGCGGGACGCCTGGGCCCCCACCTGGGTCGTGGTGTCGAGGGGGTTGCCCTGCACTATGGTGCGGGCGCGGGCCAGCACCCGGTCCATGAAGTCGTCATAGATGCTGGCCTGCACCAGGGCGCGGGAGGGGCAGGTACATACCTCTCCCTGGTTGAAGAAGGTCATCAGCATCCCTTCCACCGCCTTGTCGATGTAGCTGCTCTCGTGCTGCATCACGTCGGCGAAGTAGATGTTGGGGGACTTGCCACCGAGCTCCACGGTGGAGGGGATCAGCTTGTCGGCGGCGCAGCGCAGGATATGGGCGCCCACCTCGGTGGAGCCGGTAAACGCCAGCTTCTGGATCCGGTTGCTGGTGGCGAGCGCCTGGCCCGCCTCGGCGCCGAAGCCGTTGACCACGTTGACCACGCCAGGGGGCAGGATGTCCTTGATGAGATCCATCATCAGCATGATGGTGACCGGGGTCTGCTCGGCGGGCTTGAGCACGCTGCAGCAGCCGGCCGCCAGTACCGGGGCCAGCTTCCAGGCGGCCATCAGCAGGGGGAAGTTCCACGGGATGATCTGGCCGACCACGCCGATGGGCTCCTTGAAGTGGTAGCTGACGGTGTTCTGGTCCAGCTCGGCGGCGGAGCCCTCCTGGGCGCGGATGCAGCCGGCAAAGTAGCGGAAGTGATCCACCACCAGGGGCAGGTCGGCGGCCAGGGTCTCGCGCACCGCCTTGCCGTTCTCCCAGGTCTCGGCGACGGCAAGCCGCTCAATGTTCTGTTCGATGCGATCGGCGATGCGCAGCAGCAGGTTGCTGCGCTCGGTGACGCTGGTCTTGCTCCAGCTGGCGAACGCCTTGTGGGCCGCGTCCAGGGCGAGCTCGATGTCGGCGGCGTCGGAGCGGGCCACCTCGCAGAACACCCGGCCATCCACCGGCGAGATGTTCTCGAAATAGCGGCCGGCGCGCGGCGCCACCCAGTCGCCACCGATGAAGTTGTCATAACGGGATTTGAAGCTGACCAGGGCACCTGCCTGACCGGGAGCGGTATAAATCATCTCATCATCCTTATGTGTGTGGTCCTGACCGGCCTGGCGGGCAGTCCGGTTGCTTCCTGTCATCGCAAGGGGCGTGCCAGCGGGCGGCGCTCTACACAAAAAGGTTGCAAAAACGTTATAAAACGGGGTGCCAAGGGGTATCTTGGTTAACCAGTGCCCCCCAGAGCGGCCCCCGAACTGTGCCGTTTCTGAACATCGGGTGTGACACTGTGCCGTTTGTGAACAGGAGACGTGATGAAGGCGCTCCCCCAAGGCGGCCCTATTCGCGAGTGTGTAGAAGGAGGTGTGATGAGCGAGTTGCCTCAATCCGGTGCCAGCCCAATCCAGCGCTCCTGGGAGCGCTGCCTGCATCAGGGGCTGAGCCGCCAGCAGAGCGCCGAGCTGGACTTGCTGCCCCAGGGGGAGCTGTCGGCTCGCCAGGAGCAGCACAGGACGCTCATCGCCTGCTTCCAGCGCTTCGTGCTGCCGCTCTTTGGCCAGTTGCTGGCAGGCAGACCCTGTCGTCTGCTGCTGTGTGACGGCGAGGGGGCCATCCTCGCGGTGAGCGGAGACGACCGGTTTGCCCGCCATGCCGAGCGCATTTTTTTGCGCAGCGGCGCCCGCTGGGGGGAGGCGAGCAAGGGCACCAACGCCATCGGCACCGCGCTGGCCGAGCAGAGCGAGGTGCAGGTGCTGGGGGCGCAGCACTTCTTCGCCCAGCACAGCTTTCTCAGTTGCAGCGCCTGCCCCCTGCTCGGGCCGGACGGGCAACTGCTCGGCGTGCTCGACATCTCCACCGATGCGGCCCACCACGGCGGCGACATGCTGGGCACCGTGCGCCTCCTGGCCATGACCCTGGAAAACGCCCTGCTGGCCCGCCAGCCGGGCTGGCTGGTGGATCTCGATCCCCAGAGCCTCTGGTCTGCCCGCCTGCTGCTGGGGGAGGGGGGCGAGCTGCTCGGGGCCAACCGGGCCGGTCGGCTCTGGCTCGGCCAGCACCCCTTCGACGGTCAGCAGTTGCTGCGCGAGCGCCGCGGCCTGCGGCTGGTGCCGGAGGCGGGGGAGCGCGCCGCCAGGCTCCCCCTGCCGAGCGCGGTTGAGGAGGGGGGATCGCAGGCGCAGCAGGTGCCGCTCAAGATGCTGGAGCGGGGCATCTCATTGCTCATCGAGGGGGAGACCGGCAGCGGCAAGGAGCACCTGGTGCGCACCCTGCACGCCAGTTCGAGCCGTCGGGAGCGGCCTCTGGTGTGCGTCAACTGCGGCGCCCTGCCGGCGGAGCTGGTGGAGGCCGAGCTGTTCGGCTACGTGGGGGGGGCCTTCAGCGGTGCCCGCAGCCAGGGCAGCCAGGGCTATCTGCGCGCCGCCCACGGCGGCATCCTGATGCTGGATGAAATTGGCGAGCTGCCGCTCCAGGCCCAGACCCGGCTGCTGCGGGTGTTGCAGGAGCGCGTCGTCACCCCGGTAGGCAGCCACAGACCCGAGGCGGTGGATTTCTGGCTGGTCAGCGCCAGCCATCGGGATCTGGCGGCCATGGTGGCGGCCGGCACCTTTCGCGAAGATCTCTACTACCGCATCTGCGGCTGGCGCCAGCAACTGGCACCCCTGCGGGCCTGGTCGGTGCCCGAGCGTCAGGGGTTGATCCTGAACCTGCTCGCCCAGATGGACCCGGCGCTACAACTGAGCCGGGAGGCGGAGCAGCGGCTGCTGGCTCACCCTCTGCCCGGCAACGTGCGCCAGCTCAAACAGGCGCTGGAGGTGGCCTGTGTACTGGCAGAGGGGCAGGGCTGGATTGAACCTGCCCATCTGCATCTGCCCGCCGTGGAAGGGGGAGCGAGCTCACCTTTGGGAGGGAGTACCCTGCGCGAGCAGAGTCGGCAGCGGGTGCAACAGACCCTGGCAGAGTGCGGCGGCAACGTGAGCGAGGCGGCGCGCCGTCTTGGCATCAGTCGCACCACCCTCTATCGGGCGCTGCGGGAGGAGGGGTGAAGGGTGTCGCGCCGTCCAGCGCTTGTGTAGACTGCGAAGGCAAGGACGTTTTTTCGTTATGTTTCCATCGCAGGGAGTGCGCAATGACCCATCTCACCACCGACGAGGCCCCCCGCCTCTCTCCCGGCTGCTGGCCGATGCCGCTTGCGCCCCATGGGGCCCGTGCCGGTTAGTCGGCACCCGTCTGCGCCCGGTGCGGCGCGTGTAATAACCTTGGATCTGGATCAGCGCGGTTCGGCGCTTCAAGGTGTAGGGTAAAAGCCCTTTTTCAGGTGTGATGCCGATGATCCCTTCCTATTCCCGCATGACGACGCTGTTGTTCTGGTGCCTGCTGGCGGCGAGCCTGCTGGCCATGGTGTTATTCGAATTCGGACCCGAGCGGCGGCTCGACATCCTGAGCCAGGCCGGTTTGTCCGTGCGTGCCCAGGATGACAGGGCCCACAAGGGCTCCTCCGTCGCCACCCTGAGTCAGGGGGGCGACAGACCCGCCATCCAGTGCACCCTGCGAAGCCAATATGCCTATCCTTTCTGCGAGCTGGTTCTGACCCTGACCGATCCCGAGCAGGGGCTGGATCTCTCCGGCTTCACCGGGGTGCGGGTGAGGCTGGATGTAGAAGGGCAGGGGGTACAGGCCTGGCGCCTTTATCTGCGCAACTACGATCCCGTCTACTCGACGCGGGAAGACGAGAGTTCCCACAAGTTCAACGAAGTGCTCTTCACCGCCAGGGATTTTGGTCGTGAGCAGGATGTCCCCCTGAATGTCTTTGCCCCCAGCTCCTGGTGGGTGCAGCAGTACGACATTCCGCTGGTCCAGCAGGGGCCGGATCTGCACCATGTTTACGCCATCGAGATCGCCTCCGATGACAAGATGTTGCCGGGGGAGCACCGGTTGCGGCTCGAGCGGCTGGAGTTCTATGGCCGCTGGTGCAAGCCGGGGGACTTCTATCGCTATCTGCTGCTGGGGTGGCTTGTCTACGGCGTGCTGCTCTTCCTGGTCCAGAACCTGATGTTCGGGGATCGGCTGCGCAAGGCCAGGGAGGCGCGCCTCGCGGCTGAAGCCCTGAGTGCGAGCCTGTGCGAGCAGAACCGGCGCACCGAGGAGGAGGCCCGTTACGATCCCCTGACCGGGGCCCTCAATCGGCTCGGCGGCGAAAAGCTGCTCGGGGAGCTCGGCGAGATGCCGCTCTCCTTCTTCTACATCGACATCGATCACTTCAAGGGGGTCAACGACGGTCACGGCCACCCGGTGGGGGACGAGGTGCTCAAGCACATGGTGAGCGAGCTGCTGCGCCATTGCGACAGCCTGTGCCGACTGGTGCGCTGGGGCGGGGAGGAGTTCGTGCTGGTCTGCCTCCATTACGACGAGGGACGGGCCGCCGCCCTGGCGGAGCGGCTGAGAGGGGCGCTGGAGGGGTACAGGCACTGGCCGCTGGGGCTCGGTATCACCGCCTCCTTCGGGGTGGCCGAGCGGCGCAAGGATAGCCTGGAGCAGGCGCTCAAGCGGGCCGACGAGGCGCTCTATCAGGCCAAGCAGAATGGTCGCAACCGGGTGGAGGTGGCGCCCGACTGATCCGGCGCTGGAGCCCATGGCCGGGCGGGGCTATCATGCGCCCCATCATTTATCCGAGGAGAGATGCCATGGCACAACACATTGGCGCCCTGACGCTGCTGGTGGCGGATTACGACGAGGCCATCGCCTTCTTCACCCGGGGAATGGGCTTCGAGCTACTGGAAGACACCCCCTCGACGAGCCGGGCAAACCGGGCAAACGCTGGGTGCGGGTCGCTCCCAAGGGGGCTCCCGGCTCCGCCCTGCTGCTGGCTCGCGCGGCCAACGAGGAGCAGCGCGCCGCCATCTGTCGCCAGGGGGGCGGTCGGGTCTTCCTGTTCCTTGAGACCGACGACTTCTGGGGCGATTACGAGCGGATGCTGGCCTATGGTGTTCATTTTTGTGAACAGCCGCGCCTCGAACCCTACGGCACCGTGGTGGTGTTCGAGGACATCAGTGGCAATCGCTGGGACCTGCTGCAACTCGCTGCTGCCAACTGAATCTGAAAACGTTTATCATCCCGCCCGTCATAAAGTCATAAAAGTGTCACAGAAAGTTCTAATAATTGGCGCACCCATCTTCACAGAGGAGAGAGAAGGGATATGGCTAAGCGAATTCTGGTGGTCGAGGACGAGGCACCGATCCGCGAAATGCTCTGCTTCGTGCTTGAGCAGAAGGGATATGAAACAGTAGAAGCAGAAGATTACGCCGATGGACTGGCAAAGGTGCGCGAACCCTACCCCGAACTCATCGTGCTGGACTGGATGATGCCAGGTGGCAGCGGTATCCAGTTCCTCAAGCAGCTCAAGCAGGATGAGATGACTCGCCAGATCCCGGTGGTGATGCTGACCGCCCGGGGCGAGGAAGAGGACAAGGTGCGCGGGCTCGAGGCCGGTGCCGACGACTACATCACCAAGCCCTTCTCCCCCAAGGAGCTCACCGCCCGCCTGCACGCCGTGATGCGCCGCGTCTCTCCCACCTCGGTGGACGAGGTGATCGAGGTGCAGGGGCTCAAACTGGATCCCGTTTCCCACCGGGTCAGTGCCGAGGAGAAGGCCCTCGACATGGGGCCGACCGAATTCAAGCTGCTGCACTTCTTCATGACCCACCCCGAGCGGGTCTACAGCCGCGAGCAGTTGCTCAACAACGTCTGGGGTACCAACGTGTATGTCGAGGACAGGACGGTGGACGTGCACATTCGCCGCCTGCGCAAGGCCATCGAAGAGACGGGGCACGACAGATTGATCCAGACGGTGCGCGGGGCCGGCTACCGCTTCTCGACCCGTCTCTAGGTCAGGGCCAGTGCCGCCAGCGCCTGCCGGCGGGCATTGGACCCGGCTCTTTGCTGCCTCTAGGAGATCTTAATGTTGCAACCTTACGCCTGGCGGCGACAGTTGTGGCGAATGGCGTTCTTCTACAGCCCCTTCGTCTTGGTAGGTTGGTTAATCGATCATCTCGTTCTCTGCCTGCTGGTGGCCACTGTGGTGCACCTGGTCTGGCACTACCGCTTCCAGAAGCGGCTGTCGGACTGGCTGTGGCACGATCGCAGCCTGGTGCCGCCCCACGGCAGCGGCAGCTGGGAGCACATCTTCAACGGCATCTACAAGTTGCAGCAGCGTCACCGGGCCCGGCGCCGGGAGCTGGCGGGCCTCATCCGCCGCTTTCGGGAAGGGGCGGAGGCGCTGCCCGATGCGGCCGTGGTGTTTCGCACCGACGGCAGCATCCTCTGGTGCAACCGGCTGGCGGAGCAACTGCTCGGCTTTCGCTGGCCCGAGGATGCCGGCCAGCACATCGGCAACCTGATCCGTCACCCCGCCTTCGTCGCCTATCTGGGCAAGGGGCAGTATGACGAGCCATTCGAGATGCACTCCCCCATCAACGAGGAGAAGTTCCTCGAATTTCGCATCATGCCCTATGCGGAGGATCAGGCCATGCTGGTGGTGCGGGATGTGACCCGGCTGCGCAGCCTGGAGAAGACGCGCAAGCACTTCGTCTCCAACGTCTCTCACGAGTTGCGTACCCCCCTCACCGTGCTCAAGGGGTATCTGGAGATGACCGAGGAGCTGCCGCCCCCCGCCATGTGGGCCAAGGCGCACAAGGTGATGATGGAGCAGACGATCCGCATGGACAATCTGGTCAACCAGCTGCTCACCCTGTCGCGCATCGAGGCGGCGCCCACCGTGGATCTCTCCCATCTGGTGGACATGCCCGCCATGCTGGGGCTGCTGGAGCAGGAGGCGCGGGCGCTCTCCGGCGAGCGGGCCCACGAAATCGTCTTCATGGTCCAGCCCAATCTGCTGGTGCGCGGGGATCAGGATCAGCTGCGCAGCGCCGTCTCCAACCTGGTCTACAACGCCATCCACTACACCCCGGCGGGGCGCAAGATCACCGTGGAGTGGCGCAAGCAGGGGAGCATGGCGCTGTTTGCGGTGCAGGATGAGGGGGAGGGGATCCCCCCCGAGCATCTGGCACGGCTCACCGAGCGGTTCTATCGGGTCGACAAGGCCCGCTCGCGCCACACCGGAGGGTCCGGGCTCGGCCTTGCCATCGTCAAGCATGCCCTGAGTCATCACGATGCCCATCTCGATATCGAGAGCCGGGTCGGTGCGGGCAGCCGCTTCAGCTTTCTCATTCCCGCCCGCATGGTGCTGGTGAAATAATATTTTGTGTCAATGTGTTAGCAACGATAGAAGGGCTGCATCGCAGCCCTTTTTTCATCCGGGCCACTCTCGGCCCATGTCATCAAAGTGTCATATAAATTCCATAAATTTGTCACTGCCAGGCCAGATACTGGCGCCGTCTTAAAGAACGGACCTTCTGTAACACTGGAGAAGGAGTGGTGCTGGCCCACGGATCATTGCGATCGGGTGTCAACCACGTATAGACGTCAACCTGACGATTGCCTTCTGCAACCTTGGACTTGGAGAGATTGGATGAAACTCAACAAACTGGCTGGTGTCATCGGATTCACCGCAGCAACCCTGTTTTCTGTCAGCGCTCTGGCTGCCGGTGTGGATAAAGACCTGCCGGAATACACACCGACCAGCGGCATCTCGGGCAACCTGTCCTCTGTCGGCTCGGACACTCTGGCCAACATGATGACCCTGTGGGCCGAAGAATTTAAGCGCATGTATCCCAACGTCAACGTGCAGATCCAGGCCGCCGGTTCTTCCACCGCACCGACTGCCCTGACCGAGGGCGTCGCCCAGTTTGGCCCCATGAGCCGCGCCATGAAGGCCGGTGAAGAGGAGGCATTCGAGAAGCGCTACGGCTACAAGCCGACCGCCATCCGCGTCGCCGTCGATGCCCTGGCCGTGTTCGTCAACAAGGACAACCCCATCAAGGGGCTGACCATGTCGCAGATCGACGCCATCTTCTCCAGCACCCTCAAGTGCGGCGAAGCCAAGGCGGCCACCAAGTGGTCTGATCTGGGTCTGGACGGCAGCTGGTCCGGCAAGGATCTGCAACTGTTCGGTCGCAACTCCGTGTCCGGTACCTACGGTTACTTCAAGGAACACGCCCTGTGCAACGGTGACTTCAAGAGCGGCGTGAACGAGCAGCCGGGCTCCGCCTCCGTGGTACAGTCCGTCTCCTCCTCCCTGAACGGCATCGGCTACTCCGGTATCGGCTACGTCACCTCCGGCGTGCGCGCCGTTCCGCTCTCCAAGGATGGCAAGACCTTCATCGAGGCGAGCTCCGACAACGCCATCACCGGCAAGTACCCGCTGTCGCGCTTCCTGTACGTCTACGTGAACAAGCATCCGAACAAGCCGCTCTCCCCGATGGAGCAGGAGTTTGTGAAGATGATGCTCTCCAAGGCGGGCCAGACCATCGTTGCCAAGGACGGCTATGTGCCGGTCCCGGCCAAGGTGGTTCAGGCCGACCTGAAGAAGCTGGGCATCATGTAACAGAACATGCCCTTGCAGAAAAACGAGCCCCATGCGGGCTCGTTTTCATTGGTGCGCCCCAGGATCTTTTTGGTCGCAGGGCGCAGCGCCCGGCTTGCGCCGGGCGGCGGCATTTCCGAGAATAGGGCAACTTCACGGCAAAGGACCCTCTCATGCGCGCATCTTCCCTCTCCAGACTGGCCCTGACGGCCTTGTGCAGCGCCCTGCTGGCCGGCTGCGCCCAGTCGCCGACTGGTCGCAACCAGATGCTGCTTTTCTCCCCCCAGCAGATGAACCAGCTGGGCGCCGACTCCTTCACCCAGATGAAGCAGCAGGAGAAGGTGAGCACGGATGCCAGGATGAATGCCTATGTGGGCTGCGTGGCCAAGGCGGTGACCGCCCAGGTGCCTGCCAGCTATGGCATCACCAGCTGGGAGGTAGTGGTGTTCGACTCCAAGGAGATCAACGCCTTCGCCCTGCCCGGCGGCAAGATAGGCGTTTACAGCGGCCTGCTGAAAGTCGCCAAGAATCAGGACCAGCTCGCCACCGTCATCGGTCACGAGCTGACCCACGTGCTGGCCCAGCACTCCAACGAGCGCCTCTCCCGGGATCAGCTGACCGGTATCGGGCTGGCGGTGGCGGACGCCGCCATCGGCAGCAGCGACAGCCTCGGGGGCGCTGCCACCATGGCCGCCCTGGGCCTCGGGGTCCAGGTGGGGATAGCCCTGCCTTTTGGCAGAACCCAGGAGAGCGAGGCGGACCGGCTCGGCCTCGAGCTGATGGCCCGCGCCGGGTTCAACCCGGCCGAAGCCGTCACCCTGTGGCAGAACATGAGCGCCGCCTCCGGTGGCAAGGCACCGCCCCAGCTGCTCTCCACCCACCCCAGCGACCAGAGCCGGATCGCCAACCTGCAGGCCCAGCAGGCCGAAGTGCAGCCCCTGTACCAGCAGGCGAAAGCATCAGGGCTGGTTCCCCAGTGCAAGGCGTAAGCCTGCGCCTGGCGCGTCCCGCCGATGCCGCCGCCATGACGGTGATGCAGCGGGCGAGCTGGCTGGCGGCCTACGGGGAGGTGCTGGGGGCCGACATGCTGGCCCAGCTGGCGGTGACCGACCACCTGCAGATCTGGCGACACCGGCTCGCCGAGCCCGGCCCCGTTCCCATGCTGGTCTGTCAGGACGACGTGGTCATAGGCCTGCTCTACTGGCAGCCCTCTTTGGAGGAAGGCTTGATGACGGCGCGGATCCGGGCGCTCTACCTTCATCCCGATCACTGGCGTCAGGGTCATGGCAAACGGCTGTGGCAGGCGGTGGCGGTGCAGATGCGCCGGGCCGGTTGCGAGTGTGTCAGGCTCTGGCTGCTGGATGGCAATCACATCGGCGAGGGATTCTACCTGCGCCGCGGCTTCATGTTCGACGGTCAGGAGCGCACCCTGATGAGCCTCGGACACCCTTGCCAACAACGACAAATGTTCCGTTTGCTTTGAGCTGGCTCCCGTTTTTCGCCCCTGGTCACTTTATTTTTTTTGCGAATTAATACAATGTGCCCCATCTGGACAGACCGAGGTGGCCGGGTCCACCGCAAGGGAGTGTGGCATGTACTACGGATTTGATATTGGCGGCACCAAGATTGCCTTCGCGGTGTATGACGGCGCCTTGAATCTCTGTCACGAGGAGCGCATGAGCACTCCCGGCAATGATTACGAAGGGTTGCAGCAGCTGATCCGCGAGCGGGTCGAGGCGGCTGATGCGCGCTTCGGGGTGAAAGGGGCCGTCGGCATCGGGTTTCCGGGGATCCTCAATCGCCTCGACGGGAGCATAGTGGCGGCCAACCTGCCCGCCATCCATGGCCGCCATCTGGGGGCGGATCTGGCCGAACTGCTGGGCCGACCGGTCAAGGTCGACAATGACGCCAACTGTTTCCTCTGGTCGGAAGTGCATCAGGGGGCCGCAGACGGTGCTGGCAGCGCCCTCGGCGTCACCATAGGTACCGGCATCGGCGGCGCCGTCTACCTGGCGGGCAAGCTCATCCAGGGGCGCAACTGGCTGGCGGGGGAGATAGGTCACTACCCGCTGCCCGCCACCATCCTGATGAAATACCCGGATTTGCCCCGTCCCCGCTGTGGCTGCGGGCGCCTGGTCTGTTTCGAAACCTATGCGTCGGGCACGGGCCTGGAGCGGCTATACCACCATGTTCATGGGGAACGGATGAGCGGCCACCAGATCGTCGCCCGTGCCGATGCCCGTGAGGCGGCGGCCCTCTCGACCATCGACTGCTGGCTCGAGATCATCGCCGCTGGCCTCGCCACCGCCATCTCGGTGATTGATCCCGATGTGGTGGTGCTGGGGGGCGGCCTGAGCGCCCTGCCAGCCCTCTATGAGGAGTTGCCCAAACGTCTGCCCGGCCACCTGTTGCCCGGTGTCGCCCTGCCGGCGATCCGCGAGGCCCGCTTCGGTGGAGCCGGCGGTGTGCGCGGTGCAGCCCTGCTCAATCTGTGAGATCGGACAGAGGGTCTGATCTCCCCGAACAAGGAGTCATCATGACCCGTCTTGAAATCTGTATCGACAACCTCGAATCCCTGTTCACCGCCCAAGCGGCCGGCGCAGATCGCATCGAGCTCTGCTCTGCGCTGGGGCTGGGTGGCCTCACTCCCTCCTATGGCTTTATGCAGCTGGCTGCCCGCCACGCCACTGTGCCGGTGTACGCCATGATCCGTCCACGCGCCGGAGATTTTTGCTTCAACGACGGCGAGTTCGAGATGATGCTCTTGGATATCGCGGCCGCTCGTGCTGCGGGCCTGCAAGGGGTGGTGGTCGGTCTGCTGGATGAAGATGGACGGGTACCCGAAGGCAAGCTCCGGCAACTGGTCGAGGCGGCGGGGCCGCTCGGCGTCACCTTCCACCGGGCCATCGATCTCTCCTCCGACTGGCGGCTGGATCTCGAGACGATCGTCGCAGCGGGTTGCGAGCGCATTCTGAGCTCCGGCCATGCGCCGACCGCGCTGGCGGGGCTCGAAACCCTGCAGGCCATGCACCAGGCGCTGGCGGGACGGGCCAGCCTGATGCCGGGGGCCGGGGTCAACGCCGACAACGTGCGCACCATCATCGAATTCACCGGCGTCAATGAAGTGCACATGTCCGGCATGGGCTGGCGCGGCGGCATGGTGCCCCATGGTGTGAACATGGGCACCTCGGACGACGGCCGGGTCAACATCACCGACGGCGCCAAGGTCGCGGCGGTGCGGGCACTGCTGGACAAGGCCTGATGCAGACCGTGCGGCGCCATGGTGCCTCTATCTGTGACGTCAACATGGGCACCTCGGACGACGGCCGGGTCAACATCACCGACGGCGCCAAGGTCGCGGCGGTGCGGGCTCTGCTGGACAGGGCCTGATACAGACTGTGCGGCGCCATGGTGCCTCTCTCTGTGACGTCAACATGGGCACCTCGGACGATGGCCGGGTCAACATCACCGATGGGGCCAAGGTCGCGGCGGTGAGGGCGTTGCTGGACAGGGCCTGATACAGACTGTGCGGCGGCATGGTGCCCTGTTTTGCTCCCTTCTCCCCTTGCGGGAGAAGGGGCGGGGATGAGGGGGCCGATGTGAGGCGTCTCCCACCGGCGGGCAATTGAGGGGCGTCTTGGCAGCACGGTGCAAAAAAGTCTGTTATCATCCCGTCTCTTTTACCATCAGGACCCGGAGCAACCTCTCAATGTCCCAATACGACTCTATCGAACAGAAGGCCAGCTACGGCATCGGCCGCAACATGGGCGACCAACTGGCTCAGCAAGCCTTCGCCGGTCTGGATATCCCGGCCCTGCAACAAGGTCTGGCTGATGCCCTGAACGGTCTGGTGTTCGCGGTCAGCCGTGACGATATCAACGATGCCTTCCAGGTCATCACCGCCCGTATGCAGGAAGAGCAGGAAGCTGCCGCCAAGGCCGCTGCCGCCGAAGGCGAAGCCTTCCTGGCCGACAACGCCAAGCGCGCCGAAGTGAAGACCACCGACTCCGGTCTGCAATATGAAGTCATGGTCGAAGGCAATGGCGCCGTGCCGGTTGCCGGTCAGTCCGTGCGCGTGCACTACCACGGTACCTTCACCCACGGTGGCGTGTTCGACAGCTCCGTTGCTCGCGGCCAACCGGCCGAGTTCCCGGTGACCGGCGTGATCGCCGGTTGGGTGGAAGCGCTGCAGATGATGCCGGTTGGCTCCAAGTGGAAGCTCTACATTCCGCAGGATCTGGCCTACGGTGCCCGTGGCGCCGGCTCCATCCCGCCGTACTCCGCTCTGGTCTTCGAAGTGGAGCTGCTGGACATCCTGTGATCCGGCTGGTGTGATGCAAACGGCGACCCTGGGGTCGCCGTTTGTTTTTGGGCCGCCCAAACGGGCCATGTGCCTTCGGCGGGGATTTGGATATAGTCAGAGCGTCGTCCATTCCGGCCATGTGAGGGAGACACGCCATGGCAGCCATCATCGAGGTCGTCGATCTCGTCAAGCACTTCCCCGGCGTCAAGGCGGTGGACGGGCTCAGCTTTGCCATTCCCGCCGGCAGTTGTTTCGGCCTGCTCGGCCCTAACGGGGCGGGCAAGACCACGACCATAGAGCTGCTGGAGGGGATCCTCACCCCGGACAGCGGCCAGATCCTGTTTCACGGCGCCCCGCGCGGCCCGGATTATCGCTCCCGCATCGGCATCCAGTTCCAGCACACGGCGCTACAGGATTTCCTGACGGTGCGCGATACCCTGCGCCTGTTCGCCAGCCTCTACCCCAATCCCTTGCCACGGGAGCTGCTCATCGATCTGTGCGCCTTGGGCGAGTTCATCGACAGGGACAGTCGCAAGCTCTCGGGGGGCCAGCGTCAGCGCCTGCTGCTGGCTCTGGCCCTGCTCGGGGATCCCGAACTGCTGTTTCTGGATGAGCCCACTACAGGACTGGATCCCCAGGCGCGCCACCACTTCTGGCAGCGAATAGAGGCGATCAAGGCCCAGGGCAAGACGGTGGTGCTCACCACCCACTACATGGACGAAGCGCAGCAGCTGTGCGATCTGATTGCCATCGTCGATCACGGCCACCTGCTCAGTCTGGATACGCCGGCTGCCTTGCTGGCGTAACACTTCGACGGCGTGCTGGTGCGCCTTGGGGGGCACCCGGCCCTGGCTGGGCTCGGCTATCCCCTGCGTCCGGTCGGCGATCAGGTGGAGCTCTGTTGCCCCGACGTGGCGACCCTGTTGCCAGCCTTGCTGGATCTTGGTGTGCCGCTCACCGGCATGCAGGTGCGCTCCCCCAATCTGGAAGATCTCTTCCTGAACCTGACCGGCCACAGCCTGCGGAGCGGCGCATGAGAGGGATGACCGAGTTCTGTCTGACCGTGGCCTCCGGGCTGTGGTACGCCTTGCCGACATGCAATCCCGGGAGTGGACGATGAAGGGATCCCTCAAGCGCATCGGGGCGCTCTTCTATGCCCGCACCCTCGAGTTCGTGCGCGATCGCGCGGCCCTGGTGTGGAACCTGCTTTTCCCGCTCCTGCTGGTCATCGGCTTCTCCCTCATCTTCTCCGGCCCGCCCAAACCGCTGGTGCAGATCGGGGTGGTGGGGGCACTGCCCGCAACCTATGCCCCGCTGCGCGCCGTGCCGCTGCTCAAGATCATCCCCTATGACGAGGCGTCGAGAGGCCAGCTCAAGGTCCGTCACCATCAGCTGGACCTGCTGCTCTCACCCGCCGGGGGGCGTTACTGGATAAATCCGGACGCCCCTCAGGGGGCCATGGCCGAGTATCTGCTGCGCCAGGCGGTGCAGGGGCCCTTGCAAAGAGAGACCCTGAGCGGGCGCGCCATTCGCTACGGCGACTGGCTGCTGCCCGGGGTGATCGGCATGAACCTGATGTTCTCCGGCCTGTTCGGGGTCGGGTTTGTCATCGTGCGTTATCGCAAGAACGGGGTGCTGAAACGGCTGCGAGCCACGCCGCTCGGCGCGCTGGAGTTTCTCTTCGCCCAGTTGCTGTCACGGGTGCTGATCACCCTGGTGGTGAGCCTGCTGGTCTTCTGCGCGGCCTACTGGTTGCTGGATGTGCCCCTCATCGGGTCGGGGTGGCTGCTGCTGGTGATCGCCCTGGCGGGAGGAACGGCCATGGCCTCCCTTGGCCTGCTCATCGCCGCTCGCCTGCAGAACGAGGAGCTGGCGAGCGGTTTGCTCAATCTCATCAGCTTGCCCATGATGTTTTTATCCGGTGTCTGGTTCTCGCTAGAAGGCGCGCCCGCCTGGCTGCAGCAGCTTGCGGCCAGGCTGCCCCTCAGCCAGATCATCGAAGCAGCCCGCGCCGTGATGCTGGAAGGGGCGGGATGGCAGGAGGTGGCAGGCCCTCTGGGCCAGGTCATGGTGTTCGCCCTGGTGTGCATCTCGCTGGGAACCATGCTGTTCAAATGGAGTGCAAAATGAAACCTGTTCTGTGGTTGTTGCTGGTGGCGGCCTTGCCTGTGCAGGCAGGTACCCTGCGTTGCAAGAACGCCTTGCTGACCGAGGGAGACACCACGGCAGAGCTGCTGGTTCGCTGCGGCCAGCCGATGCTCAAGGAAGATCTCACCCGCTTCGAGGAGAACGGCTTCGGGGCGAGAGTGACGGTCAAGTATGCCGAGCGCTGGACCTACAACTTCGGCAAGCGGGAATTCATGCAGTTTGTCACCGTCGAAAACGGCGTCATCACCGACATTGTGGATGGCCCACGGGGAGGATGACCTCCTGGTTTTCTGAAGCCCAGCCTGCGGGAGAGTAACTGTTCACCCAGATGGCATTGACAGGAAAAAGTGAGACGATCATCCCTTGATCCACTGTTGCCCCTTGCCTGATCCCGCCAGCTTGGCACCATCACGTCATGAGCAAACCCATTACGCCACCACCCGGCCTGCCGCTGACCCTCGAGCAAGCCAACGAGCTGATTTACAAGCTGATGGCGCGCATCGCCGAGCTTGAAGACCGCCTCAACCAAAACAGCAATAACTCCTCCAAGCCCCCCTCCACTGATGGCTCGGGGACCCCGCCTGCGCGCAAGCGCCCCGCTTCCGGCAAGGCTCGTGGTGCCCAGCCTGGCCACAAGGGGCAGCGGCGTGAACGTCATCCTGAGGACGACCGACTGACGGCAATACCACACTATCCTGCCCGGCAGTGCGCCTGCTGTGGTGAGCAGGTGGTGTCCCATGACAAGCCCTACCGGGTTCATCAGGTGTTTGACCTGCCCGAGGTCAGCTATGTGGTGACAGAGCATCAGCTGTATCGGGGCACCTGCCGTGGGTGCGTCACCACCAGTGAAGCAGCCCTGCCCGATACGGTGAGCCACAGCCAGATGGGGGCTAATCTGCTGAGCTATATCGCTTTGCAGAGTGGTCAGTTCCACCAGAGCATCAGCAAGATACAGCAGCAGCTCAAGCAGCACTTCGGTTTGAGCTTTAGCCGAGGCGCCATCAGTGAAGCACAAGGCCGGGTCAGCGCCATGCTCACCCCGACCCACCAAGCCATCAAACAGCAAGTGCAGTCTGCCGCCATCATCCATGCCGATGAAACCCGGCACCAGCGGGGCGGTGAGCGACGCTGGATGTGGCTGGCCCTGAGCAAGGTCGCGGTCTGCTTCATGACGGCGTTTGGCCGCGGTCAGGAGGCAGCGAAGCGGTTGCTGGGCAGTGAGCTTGATGGGGTGCTGGTGACCGACCAGTATGCGGGATACCGCTTCATCGACAGCGCCCAGCGCCAACTGTGCTGGGCGCATGTGCTGCGCAACGTGGCGGCGATTGCCGAGAGTAGCGACGCCGTCAACCAGCCTATCGGAGCCCGGCTGGTACTGCTGGCTGACACGGTGTTCAGAACCCGGCATGGCTATGAACAAGGCTGCTTAAGCCGGGAGCAGTACCAGCGAAGGTTGCAGCGATGTCGGCAAAGCTGGCGAAGGCAGCTGGAGCGGGGCAGTGTACTGTGTTCCAAGCGCTACCGTGGGCGCTGCCAGTTACTGCTCAAGGACGATGAGATGCTATGGCGTTTTATGGAAAACGACGAGATAGCGCTGACCAACAATGAAGCGGAGCGGGCGCTGCGTGGCTATGTGCTGTGGCGCAAGGGAAGCTATGGCGTCTGGTCGCATCGAGGCGAGCAGTTCAGGCAGCGTATCCTATCGTTGGTGGAGACGGCCAAGCGATTGGGCCGCTGCCCGCAGGAGTGGCTGAGGGCAGTTGTCAGGTCCTGCATCGAGAAAACCGACTACCCGTTCCCGGAGGAGTTGGTGCTGTCAACACCGTCCCGGTGAACGGTTACGCGGGAGATAAGGTCGCCACTTCCCCGCCTTTTACCTCTTTTTCTGTTGCTTTCCCCTGCCTGTTATCGCCATTTTTCCATATGGGGTCATGCTGCCTCACTCTGGTGCTTTTGGCATAAAACCGAATCTGATGAGTCAGTTGTCAGCAGAAATGGCTGCCCCAATGCGGTGCAGCCGATTTATTTTCGAAAAATAATCCTCATGCCAAGAAGGGTTTTAAGCAGCAGGCTATTTGGCAAATAAGGGTCTACTTTTGATTCTGAGAGTGCATATTCCCCCGTTTAGATATTTTGTTCTGTTGCACCATGGTTGGGCCGGATTGCACCGATTGACAGGTTTTTCTGCGGCTGGATAAGCTGCCAAAAAGCAGGGAAACGATGGCATCTCGCTAGATTTTGATGCCTGTTCGAATCAAACCACAGGGAAGAGTGACATGAAGCAGATACACAAGGCTGGTATGGTGATGGCGCTGTCGCTGATGGCAGCCAATGCGTGGGCGGACGGTACGCTGGATGCCGTCAAGAAGAAGGGATTCGTGCAGTGCGGGGTCGGTGACGGCCTGCCCGGGTTCTCCAACCCGGATGCCAAGGGAACCTGGACCGGGCTCGACGTGGACGTGTGCCGCGCCGTGGCCGCCGCGGTACTGGGGGACGCCAGCAAGGTCAAGTATGTCTCCCTCACCGCCAAGGAGCGCTTTACCGCCCTGCAGTCCGGGGAAGTGGATCTGCTCTCGCGCAACACCACCTGGACCCTGACCCGGGATGGGTCGCTGGGCCTCACGTTCGCCGGGGTGAACTACTACGACGGGCAGGGGTTCCTGGTCAAGCAGTCCCTCGGGGTCAAGAGCGCCAAGGAGCTTGACGGTGCCGCCGTCTGTATCCAGTCCGGTACCACCACCGAGCTCAACCTGGCCGACTATTTCCGCGCCAATGGCGGCATGAAGTACACCCCAGTGGTGTTCGATACCTCGGATCAGACCGTCAAGGGCTTCGAAGCCGGCCGCTGTGACGTGCTGACCTCGGATCAGTCCCAGCTCTATGCCCTCAAGATCAAGCTCACCAAGCCAGAGGAAGCCGTGGTGCTGCCGGAGGTCATCTCCAAGGAGCCGCTGGGCCCAGCCGTGCGTCAGGGTGACGATCAGTGGTTCAAGGTGGTGCGCTGGAGCCTCAACGCCATGCTCAATGCCGAGGAGGCCGGGGTCACCAGTGCCAACGTGGACGAGATGCTCAAGTCCACCAACCCTGACATCCGTCGCCTGCTGGGGCTGGAAGAGCCCAAAGGGACTGTGCTGGGGCTGGATGACAAATGGGCCTACAACATCGTCAAACAGGTCGGCAACTACGGTGAATCCTTCGATCGCAACGTCGGTGCCGGCTCCCCCCTCAAGATTGATCGCGGCATCAATGCCCTCTGGAACAAGGGCGGTCTGATGTACGCGCCACCCATCCGCTGAGTCGACAGTCACCGGGGGGCCTGGCCCCCCATGTTTTCCCTGGCTTTGTCGGAGTCATCCTCATGGCGTTACACGCATCAAACCATAGGAAAGAACAGGGCCGCTGGTGGTATGACGCCAAGGTGCGGGCGCTGCTCTTCCAGTGCCTGGCCATCGCGGCGGTTATCGGGTTTCTGTTCTACATCGTCAACAATGCCCTGACCAATCTGGCCACCCGTGGCATCACCACAGGCTTTGATTTTCTGGGCAACACGGCCGGTTTCGGCATCTTGCAGAGCCTCATCCCCTACGACGAGACCTACACCTTCGGTCGCACCTTTGTGGTGGGCCTGCTCAACACCCTGCTGGTCTCCGTGCTCGGCATTCTGTTTGCCACCCTGCTCGGGTTCGCACTCGGGGTCGCGCGCCTGTCGCGCAACTGGCTGGTGGCCAAGATAGCGGCCGTCTACATAGAGACGTTTCGCAACATCCCGCTGCTGCTGCAGATCTTCTTCTGGTACTTCTCGGTGCTGCGTACCCTGCCTTCCCCGCGTCAGAGCGTGGATATAGGCGGGCTCGCCTTCCTCAACGTGCGGGGTTTCTATCTGCCCAAGCCCCTGTTCGAAGAGGGATTCGGCTACGTGCTCTGTGCACTGGTGCTCGCGGTGCTGCTGAGCTGGGGGCTGGGCCGCTGGGCTCGCCGCCGTCAGGCCCTGACAGGCAGGATCTTCCCGTTCTGGCGCTGTGTGGCCGCCCTGGTCATGCTGCTCCCGGGCATCACCTTCCTGCTGGCGGGCAGCCCGCTCAGCTGGAGCGTGCCTGCGCTGCAGGGGTTCAACTTCCGGGGCGGGCTGACGGTGCTGCCGGAGCTCGCGGCCCTCTTGCTGGCGCTCACCATCTATACGGCGGCCTTCATCGCCGAGATAGTGCGATCCGGCATCCTGGCCATCAGCAAGGGGCAGACGGAGGCGGCTTCCGCCCTCGGGCTCTCGCCCACCAAGACGCTGCGGCTGGTGATCATTCCCCAGGCCATGCGGGTCATCATTCCTCCCTTGACCAGCCAGTATCTGAACCTCACCAAGAACTCCTCCCTGGCGACCGCCATCGGCTACCCGGATCTGGTCTCGGTGTTCATGGGGACGACTCTCAACCAGACAGGGCAGGCCATCGAGGTCATCGCCATGACCATGGGGGTCTATCTCGTCATCAGTATCACCACCTCGGTGCTGATGAACATCTACAACCGCAGAATGACGCTGGTTGAGCGCTAGGGAGCTGTCATGTTCGTGAATGAATTGCAGGAGGCGCTGCCGCCTCCCAACCACCGTCGGGGGCCGCTCGCCTGGATCAGGCAGAACCTTTTCCCCAACTGGTGGAACGGCCTGCTGACCCTGGTGCTGGCCTATCTGTTGCTGCCACTCATCTGGTCTGCACTGGACTGGGCGCTGTTCTCGGCCACCTGGCAGGGGAGCAGCCGCGAGGCCTGCGTCCAGGGCGGTGCCTGCTGGATCTTCATCGAGAGCCGGCTGGGGCAGTATCTCTATGGCTTCTACCCGGCTGATCAGTACTGGCGCATCAACCTGACCTTCGCCGGTCTGGCGGCGCTGCTGGCCCTGCTCATCTGGCCAAAGACCCCGCGCAAGGGGTGGCTGGCGCTCTTCACCCTGCTGGTGTTCCCTGTCATCGCCTTCTTCCTCATCCATGGGGGAGCGGGGCTGGAGGTGGTGGAAACGAACCGCTGGGGCGGGCTGATGCTCACCCTGGTGCTGGCGGTGGTGGGCATAGTCGTAGCACTGCCGTTCGGCATCCTGCTGGCACTGGGGCGCCGCTCCCACATGCCGGTCATCTCCAGCCTCTGTACCGTCTACATCGAGTTCTGGCGGGCGGTGCCGCTCATTACTGTGCTCTTCATGGCGTCCGTCATGCTGCCACTGTTCATGAGTACCGAGGTGGAGCTCGACAAGCTGCTGCGGGCGCTCATCGGCATCATCCTGTTCCAGGCGGCCTATGTGGCCGAGGTGGTGAGAGGGGGGCTGCAGGCGATCCCCAAGGGGCAATATGAGGCGGGGGATGCCCTCGGGCTCTCCTACTGGAAGGTGATGGGCTTCATCATCATGCCCCAGGCCCTCAAGATCACCATTCCTTCCCTGGTGAACACCTTTATTTCCCTGTTCAAGGACACCAGCCTGGTGCTGATCATCGGGCTGTTCGATCTGCTGGCCATCTCCAAGGTGGCCCTGGCGGATCCGGCCTGGCTGGGGTATTCCACCGAAGCTTATGTCTTTATCGCCATGATCTTCTGGATGTTCTGTTTTGGCATGTCCCGCTACTCCATCTATCTGGAGCGCAAACTCAACACGGGCCACAAGCATTAGGAGTCGTTCTGATATGAAAACGGACGCAGTTGTCGAACTGAAAGAGGTCAACAAGTGGTACGGTGAGTTTCACGTGCTGCGCAACATCAACCTGCAGGTGGGCAGAGGGGAGAAGATCGTCATCTGTGGACCATCGGGGTCGGGCAAGTCCACCATGATCCGCTGCATCAACCGGCTGGAAGAGCACCAGAGCGGAGACATCCTGGTCAAGGGCACGGCCCTGACCTCCGATCTCAAGAACATCGAGACGGTGCGCCGGGAGGTGGGCATGGTGTTCCAGCACTTCAACCTCTTCCCCCATCTGACCGTGCTGGAGAACTGTTGCCTGGCGCCCATCTGGGTCAAGCAGTTGCCGCGCAAGGAGGCCGAGGAGATCGCCATGAACTTCCTGCGCCGGGTGCGGATCCCCGAGCAGGCGCTCAAGTATCCGGGGCAGCTCTCCGGTGGCCAGCAGCAGCGGGTCGCCATCGCCCGCAGTCTGTGCATGAATCCCCAGGTCATGCTGTTTGACGAGCCAACCTCGGCGCTGGATCCCGAGATGGTGCGGGAGGTGCTGGATGTGATGGTGGAGCTGGCCCACGAGGGGATGACCATGCTCTGTGTCACCCACGAGATGGGGTTTGCCAAGCAGGTGGCGGACAGGGTGATCTTCATGGACCGGGGGCAAATCATCGAAGAGAACGTGCCGGATCAGTTCTTTGACAACCCCCAGTCCGATCGGACCAAGCACTTCCTCTCCCAGATCCTGCAGCATTGAGGCAGGGCACAACCTTCAGAAAAACAGCCCGCACGCTCGAATGAGCGGCGGGCAAATGTGTACATGGAAGTCGACGACAGACAGAAAGGAGTATGTCAGCCCGGCAACAGGGTGGTGGTGCGCAGATCGCGCACGGCCAGGTTGATCTGCCGGGCCAGACTCAGCGCCTGATGACAGCTCAACGGCTTCACATCGATGATCCCCCCTTGAAACTCAAACCGCCCCAGTGCTTCAACCATGAAACTTCCATGATGGAAGCTCTTGATATAGCGAGCAATTCGACGGGGAGACCACTGCTTGAACACCTTCATGGCAAGAGACCCTGTTGTTTGGACAGGGACACTATGCCGACGGACCGTGACACTGATGTGACACTTGATAAAGATTTGTATGAATCTGTCTTGTGATCGGCTGGCGTGCAGCTCCGGCGTTGAAAAAGTAGTGAGAGTCCGGGGCCGGGGCCCGATATACTGCGGCCATTGCAGACATGACAAAGGTGCCGCACGTGGAGTGGGTGGACATAGTAGACGAGCAGGACAGGGTGATCGGGGTGGCCGAGCGCGCCAGGGTGCGTCAGGAAAACCTGCGTCATCGTGCCAGCTACATCCTGGTGCTGGATGAGGCTGAGCGCATCCTGGTGCAGCGGCGCACCCCGAGCAAGGATTTTTGCCCCGGCATGCTGGATGCCTGCGCCGGTGGCGTGGTGACCACGGGGGAGGCTATGGCCCTTTCCGCCCGGCGGGAGCTGGCCGAGGAGCTGGGGATCCGCGACGTGCCCCTGCAGGATTACGGCACCTTTTATGCCGAAGGGGAGGCGAGCGGCAGCCGCTACCGGGTCTGGGGCGGCCTGTTCAGTTGTCACTATCAGGGGCCGCTGCAACTGCAGGCCGAAGAGGTGAGCGAGGTGCACTGGATGAGCCTGGGCGAGATAGCCGATCGGGCGGGCGAGTTCACGCCTGACTCCCTGCTCGCCATCGCCACCTGGCAGGCAAGGCGCCTGCCATCAGGCCATAAATAGGGGCGACAGGCGTTCGCTCCCCGATCGCTTGGTTGCTGCTCGATGGACCCCTTCGCCTTCTGGTGGAATGGGGTAGACTGGGCCTCTTTGAACCACAGAAGGATGCGTCATCATGATCACGGTCGGTCAATCCCTGCCCGTAGGGGAATTTACCTTTATCACCGCCGAGGGCAAGCAGGTGAAGGATACCCAGGCCCTGTTTGCCGACAAGCGGGTGGTGCTCTTTGCGGTGCCCGGCGCCTTCACCCCCACCTGCTCCAACGCCCACCTGCCGGGCTACGTGGTGCTGGCCGATCAGTTCAGGGCCAAGGGGGTGGAACTGTGCTGTCTGTCGGTCAACGACGCCTTCGTGATGAAGGCGTGGCAGGAGGCACAGAACGCCGCTGACATCACCATGCTGGCGGACGGCGACGGCAGCTGGACCCGGGCACTGGGTCTTGCCAAGGAGACCGGGGCCTTCGGCGGCGTGCGGGCCCAGCGTTTCGCGCTCATCGCCAACGATGGTGTGGTGGAGCGGCTCTTCGTGGAGGCGCCAGGCAAGTTCGAGGTGTCGGATGCCCAGAGCCTGCTGGCGGCGCTGTGAAAGATTAATCGGTGTTTGATTACACCTTGAAATAGCAAGCGGCCCCGTTACACTGAGGCCGCGTTTGGATGGAGCCAGGCAACTTGCCTGGCTCTCGTGTTTGCCGTGGATGAGATAGAACAATATGACCCTGGCTTTTGTTGCCCTGATTGCCGGACTGGCGCTGCTGGTCTGGAGTGCCGACAAGTTCGTGGACGGCGCCGCCGCCACCGCCCGTTACGCCGGTATGCCGCCGCTGCTGATCGGCATGGTGATCATCGGTTTTGGTACCTCGGCCCCCGAGATGGTGGTCTCCGCGCTGGCGGCTTCCCAGGGCAATCCCGGGCTCGCGCTCGGCAATGCCTATGGCTCCAACATCACCAATATTGCCCTGATCCTGGGTCTGACCGCCCTGATCAGCCCCATCGCCGTCGCCTCCCAGGTGGTGCGCAAGGAGATCCCCATCCTGCTCGGCATCACCCTGCTCTCCGGCGCCCTGCTCATCGATGGCAATCTGGGCCGGATGGATGCCGCCATTCTGGGGGCCGTGTTCGCAGTGCTGATGGGCTGGTCCATCTGGGCCGGCATGAACGGCAAGGGGGATGCGCTGGATACGGATACCGAGGAGGACATCGTCTCCGAGGGCATGTCTCTCAAGAGCGCCATCCTCTGGCTCATCGTCGGCCTGGTGCTGCTGATCGGGGCTTCCCGTCTGCTGGTGTGGGGGGCGGTGACCATCGCCCAGGGCTTTGGCATCAGCGATCTGGTGATTGGCCTGACCATAGTCGCGGTGGGGACCTCCCTGCCGGAGCTGGCATCGTCCCTCATCGCCATTCGCAAGAACGAGCACGATCTGGCCCTTGGCAACGTGCTGGGTTCCAACCTGTTCAACACCCTGGCCGTGGTGGGCATCGCCGCTGGCATCCACCCGCTCGAGGTGGCGCCCGAAGTGCTTTCCCGCGACTGGAGCATCATGATGGGGCTGACCCTGTTGCTGCTGGTGATGTGTCTGGGCCGCAAGGGGCAGGGGCGCATCAACCGGCTGGAGGGGGGCGTGCTGCTCGCCTGCTTCGTCGCCTACACAGGCTGGCTGCTGACGAGCCAGTTCATCTAGTCTGACGATGAAATGAAAGAGGGGACGCCGCGGCGTCCCCTCTTTTTTGTGCGCGGGTCCTGGTCTCAGGCCACGGCAACCAGCTTCTGCTTCTGGGCGCTGTCCAGGATCAGGATGCTCGCCTTGGGGAAGAAGTTGAAGGTGGAGGCGGAGGCCCAGGTGTAGGCCCCCATCACCCGACCCACCACCAGCTCGCCGATCTCGAGATCCGGCAGCATGATGCTGTCGCGGATGACGTCCACGCTGTCGCAGGTGGGGCCGGAGAGCACCGCATTGTGCAGTTCGCCGTGGGCATAGGGCGTGCTCACCGGGTAGGTGACGTGGTCGTAGAGCTGGCCGTTGTAGCTGCCGTAGAGACCGTCATCCAGGTAGTACCAGATCTTGTCGCCGCGGTGGGCCTTGCCCATCACGCTGGAGACCGAGGTCATGGCCGGCGCGCTGATGAAGCGGCCCGGCTCGGCAATCTTCTGCACCGTGGCGGGCAGCTTGGCCAGGGCCTCGCGGATCGGGGCGCAGAAACCGTCGATGTCGAACTCGCCGCCGTTATAGTCCACCGGGAAGCCGCCGCCGATGTCCAGCACCCAGGGCTTGAGCCCGAGCTCCCAGGCCTGCTCCATGATCTCGCGGCAGGCGTCGATGGCCTGCACGTGGCGACGGGCGTGGGGCACCTGGGAGCCGACGTGGAACGACAGCCCCATCACCTTGATCCCCTTGGCCTGGGCCAGTTGCAGCAACGGCAGTGCCTGCTCCGGGGTGCAGCCGAACTTCTTGGAGAGATCGACCTTGGTCTCGGGGTTCGGGAAGCTGACCCGCAGCAGCAGTTTCACTTCATCCTTGTAGGGCAGGAACTTTTCCAGCTCCAGCGGGTTGTCATAGACAAACACGGTGCAGCCGAATTCCAGGGCATAACGGATGTCGCTGTCACGCTTGATGGGATGGGTATGGATGCAGCGTCCCGGGCGAACCCCTTGGCTGCGCACCAGATCCACTTCGCCATTGGTGGCCAGATCGAAACAGGCCCCCTCTTCCTTCAAGACAGAGACCACCGCCTCGTGGGGCAGGGGCTTGAGTGCATAATGCAAGCGCACATCGGGCAGGGCGGCCGCCAGGGCCCGATACTGTTTGCGGACGGCTGCCTTGTCGAGCAGCAGCAGGGGGGAGCCGAATTGTTCAACCAACTGACGGTAATCTTGTGCGACCAGGGTCTCGTTCATTCTCTTTTGATAGTCCTTAGGGGGCGTGATATGCCCAAGCCATATGCGATTGAACCGGCGACGGCCGGCTCAGGCGAGCGGTCCGGAGGGACCCACCAGGCACATTGCATAACTCCCTTGCAAAGTGCTTAGTTATGCGCGGGATTATCGGCTTATTGAGTTTGTGTGCAAGCGTTTTGATTGGATATGTTGGCAAGTTTTTCTGGTCGAGACGAAACAGGCTCTTGATACGGGGAGCGATCAGGGCCGTGATGGGGAGCACCTCCGAAGGGAGATTGATAAGTTGTTGATAGTTAACGAACTAATAACATCAGGCCTGGGGGTTGCGGCCAGGTAAAAAGGGGGCGCCGGGGCCAGGGAGTGCGAGACAGCTCACATTTTTTGGATTACCATGCCCGTTTCCTAATCCAAACTAGTTCGGATGAAGGTAGCAGGAGAGCGATGGGCAACCATCCACCGAAGAAGTGAATCTTTCAGGTACCGGGCAACCGGTGTGGACTGCTACTGGACGATACTCTGGAGAGACCCGTTGAATCGGGCGCCGAAGGAGCAAGGTACCGTGATTGCATCGCAATCTGGCGCCGGAAACTCTCAGGCAAAAGGACAGAGGGGATGGGATGGTTGTACCTGGGCTTGAAACTGTTCACGGTCTGTCACGAGAGGGCGTCAGCAAGGTAAAGAGCAGCGCAGGAACCGGAGTGTATGTAAATACATGAGGCTTTCGAGCAGCGCATGAGCCTTGATCACGGCCTCGCAGCAAGAGTGTGAACACGTTTTTGGCCCGCATCCGATCGCCTCTGGTTGATCGCGACACCTATGGGAAGATCATCCTTCTCCTCCTTAATCGTTGTTTTTTAAGGAGGATGCATGTCATCAATTCAATCGGCGCTCGCCGCCATCGATAGCTTTATCTGGGGTCCCCCCCTGCTGATCCTGCTGGTCGGGACCGGTATCTATCTCACCTGGCGATTGGGTCTGCTTCAGATCGTGCGTTTGCCGCTGGCCCTCAAGCTGGTCTTTGGCCGCGATCAGGGGCAGGGCAAGCAGGGGGATGTCTCCAGCTTTGGTGCCCTGTGCACCGCCCTCTCCGCCACCATCGGCACCGGCAACATCGTCGGGGTCGCCACCGCCATCAAGCTGGGCGGCCCCGGCGCCCTGTTCTGGATGTGGATGGCCGCCCTGTTCGGCATGGCCACCAAGTACGCCGAGTGCCTGCTGGCGGTGAAATATCGCCAGCAGGACGCCAACGGCCAGATGGCAGGTGGCCCCATGTACTATCTGGAGAAGGGGCTCGGCTCCAGGCCGCTCGCCAAGCTGTTTGCCCTGTTCGGCATCGGCGTCGCCTTCTTCGGCATCGGTACCTTCCCCCAGGTCAACGCCATCAGTGATGCCATGAGCCTCTCCTTCTCGGTACCCCGTGAAGTGACCGCCGTGGTGCTGACCCTGATCGTGGCGCTGGTGACCCTGGGGGGTATCCAGTCCATCTCCAGCGTGTCGAGCAAGGTGGTGCCCTTCATGGCCATCTTCTACATCGTCGCCTGTGCCGGGGTGCTGGTGAACAATGCAGGCGCCCTGCCCGATGCGGTCATGCTGGTGATCGGGAGCGCCTTCACCGGCCATGCGGCCACCGGCGGTTTCGTCGGCGCCGGCATCATGCTGGCGATCCAGTCCGGGGTGGCGCGCGGGGTCTTCTCCAACGAGTCGGGCCTGGGTTCGGCCCCCATCGCGGCGGCGGCGGCCAAGACCGATTCCTGCGTGGAGCAGGGGCTGGTCTCCATGACCGGCACCTTCATCGACACCCTCATCATCTGCACCATGACCGGCCTGACGCTGGTGGTGACCGGGGTGTGGAGCGGCGATGCAAGCGGTGCGGCCATGACCAGTCTGGCCTTTGCCCAGGGGCTGGATGCCCATGTGGGCCAGTATCTGGTGAGCATCGGCCTCTTGTTCTTCGCCTTTACCACCATCCTTGGCTGGAACTACTACGGCGAGCGCTGCACCGAGTACCTGTTCGGGGTGAAGGCGATCAAACCCTACCGCCTCATCTATCTGGTGCTGGTGGCGAGCGGTGCCTTCCTCCATCTGGACCTGATCTGGCTCTTGGCCGACATCGTCAACGGCCTGATGGCGGTGCCCAACCTCATCGGCCTCATCGGCCTGCGTCACGTGGTGATTGCCGAGACCCGCGCCTACTTCAGCCGGGACCGGGATACGGAATCCGAGCCCGAGCCGCAGACGGCCTGATGAGAAGCGGGCCTGCGGGAAGTCCTGTCAGCGGGCCCCTGTCCATGGCGTCAACCGGGATCCGGGCTGGGATGGCAAAACCCGGGGCTTGATCCCGGCTCCTCTGACAATATCTGTGCGAAATACGCAAAAGCCACGACGCTCATCGTGGCTTTTTTGCATTTTACGCAATGAATGGCGGCGCTTGTTGCCCCCAGTGGGTCAGGGGGAGGGAATATCTCCGGTGAGCCGCTGCGCCAGCGCCCTGCTCACCCGGCTCACCAGGGCCGCCTCCTCCCCCTGCCAGCCAATGGCGTGGGCCAGGGTGGTGGAGGTGCCCGGAGCAAAGCGCAGATCGCCCCCGGCCAGTTCGTAGAAGCGGCTCGCCATCCGGGTGCCCTCGTCCACATCCCCCGCCACCAGCAGCATGGCCTGGGCCAGCACGGCGCCGTCGTGATCCCGGCCCGGCGCCAGCCAGCGCTGGGCGGTGCCGGTCACCTTGCGCCCTCCGATCACCAGGTTGTACTGGCCGTCGCAAAACGAGCCGGGCACGAAGTCGTAGCTGCCCGCAAGACCGTATTCCCCCAGCAGGGCGAGCAGGGGGGCCCCCAGCAGCCGGTAGTAGTGGGCCAGATCCGTGGTGGTGCGGGGCAGCATGAGGGAGAGGTTGAGGATGCCGGCGCAGTGGGGCACGGCGGTGCCGCCGCTGTCGCGCACATGCACCGGCCAGCCCTCGGCGGCAAGCTGCTCGCAGGCGGCCTGGTAGCGGGGCAAACGGGTGTCCTTGCGGGTGATGATGAGGCATTGGGGGCCCTGCCAGAGGAGGGCCCTGGGCTCGCCGTCACCGGCGCACTCCCGCAGCCAGCGCTGCTCCTCGGCCAGGATCTGGTCGGGTGTCTGGTGGGCGGGCGGCGGGGGCAGCAGGGTATAAGGCATGAAAGGCATCCTTTGGCAGAGGCTGCCAAGCACAGTACGCGCGGGGGCAAACAAGGTAAAGCCCCGCATGGCGGCAATGCTGTTCAGATAAGCACTTTTTTGACTGATTATTCATAAATTGGATTTGAGTTGAGGGGGCAAGGCTGTGTCCAGTCGATCTTCCTCCAGCCTTTATCCAGCGGGGCTTGCAATAGAAAGAGGGAGGCATCATGCCTCCCTCGATTTTTTGTCCTGATACTACGTGGACTGGAACTCAAATTCTCTTAAGTGAACAGCATTGCCGCATGGCGGGGCTTTGGTGCAAGGATGGCGGAGTGTCAGGCCTGTGCGGCGGCGCGCCTGGGCAGCAGCAGATTGAGCAGGATGGCGGTGAGGCCGCCGGTGGCGACGCCGTAGGAGAGCACGCTCCTGGCCAGCTCCGGCAGGTGTTGCAGCACCTCGGGCACCTGGGCCACTCCGAGACCCATGGCGAGCGACACCGCCAGGATCATCAGGGCGCGGCGGTCGAGCTCCTCCCGGGAGATGATGCGCACCCCGGCGGCGGCGATGGTACCGAACATGACGATGGTGGCGCCGCCGAGCACGGGTTCAGGTATTTGTTGCACCAGGCTCGCCACCGCCGGGAACAGGCCGAGCAGGGCCAGCATGGCGGCGATGAAGAGGCCGACATGGCGGCTGGCCACCCCGGTCAGCTGGATGACGCCGTTGTTCTGGGCGAAGGTGGACATGGGGAAGGTGGAGAAGACCGCCGCCAGCATGGAGTTGGCGCCATCGGCCAGCACGCCCCCCTTGATCCGCGCCATGTAGACCGGCCCTTCCAGCGGCTCGCCGGAGATGTCGGAAGTGGCGGTCATGTCGCCGATGGCCTCGAGCGCCGTTACCACGAAGATGATGGCGAGCGGCACGAACAGCTGCCAGTCAAAGCCCAGGCCGTAGTGGAGCGGAACAGGCACCATCAGCAGGGGGCCGTCGAAGGTGGGGGCGCTCACTTTGCCCAGCAGCAGTGCCACCGCATAGCCCGCCAGCATGGCGATCATGATGGCGGAGAGGCGCAGCCAGGGGTTGCGACTGCGCTGCATCAGCACGATCAGGCCGAGCACCAGCAGGGAGAGAAAGAGGTTGGTGTGACTGGCGAAGCTGCCGTCCGCCAGGGCGCCGTAGCCGCCCCCCATGCTGATGAGCCCTACCTTGATGAGGGTCAGGCCGATGAGCAATACCACGATGCCGGTCACCAGCGGGGTGATGATCCGTTTGACCAGGTGCAGGAAGCGGCTCATGACGACGATGGTGAGGGCCGCTGCCAGCATGGTGCCGAACAGGGTGCCCAGCAGATCGTCGGTGGGCATGGCCGCCTGCTTGAGGGCGAGGCCGGAGGCGATGATGGGGCCGAGGAAGTTGAAGCTGGTGCCCTGTACCGAGAGCAGGCCGGAACCGAGGGGGCCGAAACGGCGGGTCTGGATGAAGGAGGCGATGCCGGACATGACCAGGGACATGGAGACGATGTAGCGGGTGTCGTCGGCGGGGAGGCCGAGGGCATTGGCGATGATGAGGGGCGGGGTGATGATGGCGACAAACATGGCGAGCATATGCTGCAGGGCGGCGAACAGGGTCTGGGGCAGGGGGGGGACATCCTCGATGCCGTAGACCAGTTCGCTGTGGGCTCGCCTGGGGGGATGGGCCTCTCGGATGGCGCTTGGGGCGGCAGCCTGTTCCATAAATACCTCGAATGTGTGGGGGGAGGGGAGAAAATTGGGCGCTATTTTAGTGATTGGCATCGCGCTTTCCAGCGCTAATTGAGCGCAAACTCGTTTATTTCCTGATGGGTTGAAACGTTTTCCTGTGGCGATTAAGATCCGCCGGTTTGTGTGAGACCGATCCCTCACAAAGGGGAGGGAGGCTGATGCATCAGGATGGGGACGGTGTAGAATGAGCCCTCGGTTCGAAGATGGAGACTCTGGATGCTGAAGCTGTCGGAGTTCTGGAGTGCCCGCGCCCACTCCGAAGATTTTACCCTGACCCGGATGGGCTTCATGACGGTGCGGCTGCGGCTGCTCACCTGTCTGCTGATGGCGGGGCTCCCGAGCTGGGCTCTGGTGGACTGGCTGACCCTGCCAGCCATCCAGTTCGAGGCGCTGTTCCAGGTCAGGATCTTCTGCCTGCTGGCCCTCTCGCCCCTCATCCCCCTCTCTTATCTCATCCACTTCAAGCGCGAGCGCATGAAGCTGGCGCTGGGCTACCTGATGGCGGTGATGATGCTCTTCTCCCTCATCTGCCTGCACAGCTTCGGCGCGGATCAGGAGATGCAGGCGGGCTACATGGCCTTCCCCTATCTGCTCATCAGCCTGTTCGCCATCTTCCCCATTCCCCTCTCCCTCAGCCTGCAACTGGCGGGGGGCATTCTGGCCACCATGCTGGCGGGCAACTGGCTGCTGGTGGGCCAGCCCCTCTGGAGCGTGCAGACCCTCAACCAGGTCTGGCTGCTGGGGCTCTTTGCCATCGCCAGCGCCTGGGTGCAGTGCGGCCAGCTCAACATGCTGCTGCAACTCTATCGGGAGTCCACCACGGACGAGCTGACCGGCATGATGAACCGCCGCCTGCTGATGAAGCAGCTCGAGAAGGCGAGGGCCGCCATGATCCGCAAACAGGCCCCCTTCGCGGTGCTGCTGCTGGATCTGGACCGCTTCAAGCGCATCAACGACACCTTCGGCCATCTGGCGGGGGATGCGGTGCTCAAGGAGGTGGCGGCCACCCTGTCGGAGCAACTGGAGCCCGGCATGGTGCTCGGGCGTTACGGCGGGGAGGAGTTTGCCATCCTGTTGCCCGGTTGCACGGATCTGGCACAGGCCAAGCGGGTGGCGGAGCGGCTGCGGGTCGCGGTGGAGGCGAGGTTGGTGAAAAGCCCCACCTCCGACGAGCTGCTGGAGGTGACGGTGAGCATCGGTCTGACCCTGGCCCAGCGTGGCGAGGGGGTGGAGGATCTGCTCAACCGGGCGGACGAGTGCCTCTACATGGCCAAGATGGCGGGTCGCAACTGCGTGGTGGCCGAGGCCGGCAAACCCGCGGGCGATGCAGGGCGCACAAAAACGGATGCCGCCTGAGGGCGGCATCCGGTGATGACGGGGCTGGCGTCAGGCCAGGGTGTATTTGCCGGAGAGCTGCTGGGCCAGCAGCTTGAACATGTTGAACACCGCCATGGTCTTGCCGGTCGGGGTGCCGTCCTCTGCCAGGAAGAACTCCCCCTTGAACACCAGTATGTCCCCCTTCTGCTCCACCGAGTCGGCGCGCATGCCGTGGATGAAGTCCTCGTGTTCACGAATGATCTTGTTGGCCATCTCCAGCAGGGCAGTCTCGGTGATCCGCTCTTTTTGTGGTTGCATGCTCGTCTCCTTAAACGACTACTGGGCAGGGGCACAAGGGTCGGCATGGCCGGCGCACCCCGCCTCTGATTGAAGAGGGGGCCAGCATACTGCAAAGCGGGATTTTCTGTCATTGATATGACCCCGCATTTTCCCGCTTTGCGCTCTTCCCTTATCCCAGCACCAGATTGCGCAGCCAGCGGCGCTGGCGAATGCGGCGCTGCACCAGCAGCACCTTGGAGAGCTCCTCCAGCAGGACCACGGCCACCACCCAGGAGAGGGGCCAGCCCAGCAGGCTGACCGCCACCCAGGCCAGCGGCAGGCCGATGCACCACATGCCGACGATGTCGATGAAGATGCTGTAGTTGACGTCCCCCCCCGAGCGCAGCACCCCGACGATCCCCACCATGTTGAACACCTTGAGCAGCATGCCCAGACACATGATGGCGAGCACCTGGCCGGCCTCAGTCATCAGCTCGCCCGGCAGGTTGCCGACCCATTGCAGCAGGCTGCCCTGCATCAGCCAGACGGCGGTCCCCACCAGCAGGGCGCCGACGGGGGCCAGCAGCAGGAAGAGCTGGGAGTGCTGCCAGGCCTCGTCATACTCCTCTGCCCCGAGCCGGTGACCGAGCAGGGTGGAGCAGGCCACCGCCAGCCCGAAGAAGAGGGAGATGAGGATGCTCTCCAGCGTGCCGAGGGTGGTCATGATGGCCAGGGCGTCGGTGCCGAGGTGCGCGTAGAGGAAGCCGTAGAGCAGCATGCCGAAGGCCCAGAGCCCGTCGTGCAGCAACAGCGGCAGGGCGATCAGGGTGAAGCGCACCACCTCCTTGCGCCTGAAGGCGGCGAGCCAGTCTTGCTTACGCGGGATGAGACGGGGCTCGGCACGCCACACATAGGCAAGCAGCAGCGCGGTCTGGAGCAGGCGCGAAAGGGTGGTGCCCCAGGCGGAACCGGCTACTCCCATGGCGTCGGCGCCGAAATGGCCGAAGATGAGGGCATAGTTGAGGATGACGTTGGCGATGATGGCGATGATGCCGATGCGGGTCGGCGCCGCGGCATTGCCCACCGAGCGCAGGGCCGACTCCAGGGGCACCACCACGGCGGTGCAGAGGATGGTGGCGCCGGTGATCATCAGGAACTCGTCGGCCAGCTCGCGCAGCGCGGGCTCCTGGCTGGCAAACCCGAGCACGCTGCCCGGTGAGAACACATAGACGAGGGCAAAGGGCAGGCTCACCGCCAGGGCGCCCACCAGGGCCAGGGCCAGGGAGCGGCGCACCCCGGCCATCTCGCCACGGCCGAAATATTGTGCCGCCAACACCGAGACTCCGCCCGAGAGCCCCGCTATCACCAGCAGATTGAAGAAGAAGACCCGGTTGCCCAAGCCGACCGCCGCCACAGCCGTGGTGCCGAGCTGGCTCACCATCATGATGTCGATGAGGCCGAGCAGGGAGAACATCATGGATTGCAGCGAAACCGGCAGGGCCAGTCGCCACAGTCGCGTCATGAACTCGCGATCGGTGGTTTGTTTTAAAATCGCTTGCCAATAATTCATTTATGTTAACCGGGTTGGTAAAAATCAGGGTTTGTCGTGGGTATGATAGGGGTGATATCGGGAGGCTTCACTGTGAGCCTCTCTCGGCTTTCTTGTGCAAAACTATCCTGTTGAGGTGCTATGCCATTTATCAGCGAGTGTCTGGAAATCGCCCCGGCCTGCGAAGAGCGGATGCTGGGACGCGAAGGGCTGCCCCTGCTTGGGGAGGCGGGCGTCTTCCTGACCGGCCTCTCGACGATACGGGAGCACTACCTTATCCGCCGCAACCGACCGGAGTTTCACATCCTGATGGTGAGCCATGACGAGGGGGGCGCCCTGCTCACCGATGGCGGGGAGCAGCCCATCCCGGCGGGAGCCCTGGTCTTTCTCCCGGCCGCCGTGCCGGGGGGCCTCAGGCTGGTGGGGGAAGTCTGGCATACCAGCTGGATCCTGCTGGACGACGTGCCGCGCTGGCAGCATCTGCACCGGCTTGGCCATCGCATCTGGCAGGGGGAGGAGGGGGAGCAGCTCTACCACCTGCTCAGCCTGATGCAGGGGGAGGGAATACGTTCGCCGCTCCAGCCCCAGCTGCTGAGCCTGCTGCTGGCGCTCTTGGAGCGGACCCTGCAGGGGGAGGTGCGCGGCACGCCGGAGCTGCGGCTGCAGGCGCTGTTTCGGCGGGTGGAGGCACGTCTGGACGAGCCCTGGAGCGTGGCCCTGCTGGCCGACCAGATGGCCTGCTCGGTACCCCATCTGCACCGGCTCTGCCAGCAGGTGTTCGGCATGGGCCCCATGGCCTGGCTCACCGGACTTCGCATGAACAAGGCGCGCCAGTTGCTGCTCTACACCAACTGGCCGCTGGCCGAGCTGGCGGCCCGGGTCGGATACAGCGACGGCGCCAACTTTGCCAACCGTTTTCGGCGTCTGACGGGTCAGACTCCGGGGGCCTTTCGTCGACTGGGTCGCAAACCTTTCGCAAGGGAGGTGCAAACCCTTTGAAATTGTTGGCTCAAGCCCATAGGATCGACGGGCCACACAGTCAAGGTACAGATCCATGTTTGAAGATAATAATCAGAAACGTCCCCTCTACATTCCCTACGCAGGTCCAGCCCTGCTGGAGACGCCGCTGCTCAACAAGGGCAGCGCCTTCACCAGCGAAGAACGCAGCAGCTTCAACCTGGAAGGTCTGCTGCCCCAGAACATCGAAACCATCGAAGAGCAGGCAGAGCGTGCCTATCGCCAGTTCATGGCGTTTGGCAACGACATGGACAAGCACATCTATTTGCGCAACATCCAGGATACCAACGAAACGCTCTTCTACCGCCTGCTGAACAACCACCTCACCGAAATGCTGCCGGTCATCTACACCCCGACGGTCGGCAAGGCGTGCGAGGAGTTCTCCAACATCTATCGCCGCGCCCGCGGCCTCTTCATCTCCTATCCGGACAAGGACAGGATCGATGACATGCTGCAAAACGCCACCAAGCAGAACGTCAAGGTGATCGTGGTCACCGATGGCGAACGCATCCTGGGCCTCGGGGATCAGGGCATCGGCGGCATGGGCATTCCCATCGGCAAGCTCTCCCTCTACACCGCCTGTGGCGGCATCTCCCCGGCCTACTGCCTGCCGGTGGTGCTGGATGTGGGCACCAACAACCAGCAGCTGCTGAACGACCCCTTCTACATGGGGTGGCGCCATCCGCGCATCTCCGGCGAAGAGTACGACGAGTTCGTCGATGCCTTCATCCAGGCGGTCAAGCGCCGCTGGCCGGACATCCTGCTGCAGTTCGAGGATTTCGCCCAGGGCAATGCCACCCCGCTGCTCAACCGCTACAAGGATGAGCTGTGCTGCTTCAACGATGACATTCAGGGGACCGCCGCGGTGACCCTGGGCAGCCTCATCGCCGCCTGCAAGGCCTCCGGTGCCAAGCTCTCCGAGAAGCGGGTCGCCTTCCTCGGGGCGGGCAGTGCCGGGTGCGGCATCGCCGAGCAGATCGTGGCGCAGATGAAGGCCGAAGGGCTGACCGACGCCGAGGCGCGGGGCCGGGTCTTCATGGTGGACCGATTCGGTCTCATCACCGACAAGATCCCCAACCAGCTCGACTTCCAGCGCAAGCTCTCCCAGCCGGTCGAGCGGATCAAGGAGTGGCCGGTGGGGGACAACATCTCCCTGCTGGAGGTGATGGAGCACGGTCGCCCGGACATCCTGATCGGGGTCTCCGGCCAGCCCGGCCTCTTCACCGAAGAGGTGGTCAAGACCATGCACAAGCACTGTGCCCGTCCCATCATCTTCCCGCTCTCCAACCCCACTTCCCGGGTGGAAGCCACCCCGGCGGATCTCATTCGCTGGACCGACGGCCAGGTGCTGGTCGCCACCGGCAGCCCGTTCGCACCGGTGGAGTACAAGGGCAAGCGCTACGTCATCGCCCAGTGCAACAACTCCTTCATTTTCCCGGGGATCGGCCTTGGGGTGATCGCCTCCGGTGCCAACCGGGTGACCGATGCCATGCTGATGTCGGCCAGCCGCGCCCTGGCGGATTGTTCACCCCTGGTGAAGGGGGAAGAGGGCTCCTTGCTGCCGGATCTGGCGGACATCCATCAGGTCTCCCGCTACATCGCCAAGATGGTGGCCAAGACCGCCATGTTGCAGGGCAAGGCGGTGCAGACCCCCGATGATGTGATCGATCAGGCCATCGAGGCGAACTTCTGGCGCCCCGAGTACCGCCGCTATCGTCGTACTTCCTTCTGATCCCAAGGGGACAGACATGCAGAAGGGATGCCTCGGCATCCCTTTTTTGTGCACAGCTGTGAAGGAAGAGGAGGTTATTGTGCCGGTTGCTCGGCGGGGGCGGGCTCGGCGGGATTGCTGACACCGGTGACCCTGATTTCGACCCGGCGATCCGGGGCCAGGCAGTCGATGAGGGCAGCCCTGGCCTTGATGGCATCACACTGGGTGCCGGTGACCGGGTTGCTCTCGCCATTGCCCTGGATGCTCACCTTGTCTGCGGGCAGCCCCTTGCCAATCAGGAAGTTGGCGACCGTGCTTGCACGGGCCTCCGACAGTGCCTGGTTATTGGCATCCGAGCCGATGCGGTCGGTGTAGCCCATCACCATGGCGTTGCCATCCTTGGGTTTGACGTCGACGATCTGCTGGTAGAGGGCGTCGAGTGCCTGCATCCCCTCCGGTTTGAGCTCCGCCTTGCCAAAGGCAAACAGCACATCCGAACTCAGGTTGAAGGTCTGATCCACCGGCTCGGGAGCCGGGGGCGGCGGTGCCACGACCAGAGGCGCGGCCACCGGCACTGCGGCGACGGTGCGATTGGGGTGAAGCACCAGCTCGATGGTGGCGGTACTGATGTCGCTGACCCAGCGTTTGGTACCGCTGCCCACCTTGTCGTTGTCAGGATCGTCCCCGACTCGCACCATGTAGCGGTAGCGGGTCTGGATGTCTACCCAGTCGCTCAGTCTGGCGGTCAGGCCCAGACCCGCCAGGGGAGCCAGATTGTCATCCCCCCCGTTGACGGAGTCGACGTGATAGAGATAACCGCCCCTTCGGCAAAGACAGAGAAGATGTCCCCCAGGGGCAAACGGCCAATGACCGACAGGGTGGCCCCCTTGCTGTTGAAGTCCTGGCCGGCGATATCCCAGTCACCGGTGGAGAGGTAGCCGAGCTCTGCCCCCAGATTCTCGTTGTAGTTGTAGCCGACAAAGGCGTTGATGGCGGTCGCGTCCTTGCCGACACCCTGGCTGAAATCATCGATGTCATGGGCAAAGGCCCAGCCACCCCCAGCCCCCACATACCAGTCGTGAACAGGTGCCGCCTGGGCGGCACTCGTCGCCAATGCCAATGCAATCCACACAGGTTTCAGTCTTATGTTCATCGCGTATCCTCGTCGATGTTGGGTGTTATAGGGCTCCCAGCCCTTTGCTATGTATAGCCAACATTATGTATAGGCGATGTGAGCGCTTTAACCATTTAAGTGACGCATCTGTATGGAGAATCGGTGGGGCAGGCTGGTGGGCGGCCCGCGTTGGCGGTGCCGTCCGGGCATTAAAAAAGGGGCCGGAATGGCCCCTTTTTGCAACAGGTGGTTGTCCCCTTATTGCTGCACTTCCTTTACGCCGGTGACGCGCACTTCGACGCGGCGATCCGGTGCCAGGCAGGCGATCAGCTGAGCCTTGGCCTTGATGCCGTCACACTGGGTGCCGGTGACCGGGTTGGCTTCACCACGACCTTCGATGGAAACCTTGCCAGCCGGCAGACCCTTGCCAACCAGGAAGTCGGCCACGGTGCGGGCACGGGCTTCAGACAGCTTCAGGTTGTAGGCATCGGAGCCGATGCGGTCGGTGTAACCCACCACCACGGCGCTGCCATCTTTCGGCTGGACGTCGACGATCTGCTGATACAGGGTGTTGAGCGCAGCAGCCCCTTCCGGCTTCAGGGTGGATTTGCCGAAGGCAAACAGCACGTCCGAGCTCAGGGAGAAGTTCTTGTCGACCATGACGGGCTCGGGAACCGGCTCGGGAGCCGGTGCCGGGGCCGGTGCCACATAGGTGGTGCGGTTCGGGTGCATCACCAGTTCCAGGGTGGCGACGCTCATGTCGGTTTTCCAGGTTTTCTGATCGTCACCCAGATCCCACATGTAGCGGTAGCGGGCCTGCAGGTCGATAAGGTCGGAGAGCTTGGCAGTCAGACCCAGACCCGCCAGCGGCGAGGTGCCGTTGTCGCTCTGGCCGTTGCCGTTGACGTGGTTGAAGTAGGCACCCCCTTCGGCGAAGACGGAGAAGATGTCATTCATGGGCAGGCGTGCGATACCGGACAGGGTGGCACCCTGGGTTTTGAAGTCGACGCCATCGACGCCAGCCTTGCCGGCATAGAGATAGCCGAGCTCGGCGGCAAAGTTCTCGGTGAAGTTGTAACCGCCGAACAGGGAGAGCGCGGTGGCGTCCTTGTCAGCATCCTGGCCGAAGGTATCCAGGTCGTGGCCATAGGCCCAACCTGCACCCATACCCGTGTACCAGTCGTCGGCCGCCTGAGCGGTGGTGGTTCCCATGGCTGCAATGGCCAGAGCAATCAGGGTTGGTGCCATTTTCATTTTCATCGTTTTATCCTTGTTGAGTTGCCGTGCTATGGGCGTACTGCGCACTCTTTGTTATACCGGTCGCAGATGACACTTCATGTGCGACACCGTGAGCGGATCACGGACGGCTTGAATAAAAAATGGATGGAAACCTGGATTCTCATGAAGCTGTTTCTCCATGGACAACTAACCGGGCACTGAGCACTTTTAATAGTTCATCCAATGTCTTACAAGCGTTGCTACTGTATTCTTTTGAATCAGCGTGATCAAGTTTCTGCACAGATATGCAGCGCCGACACCGGCGTCGCGGGGCCGCAATACGGGGGTAAAGGGGAGAAAAGGTGAGACAGAGAGTGTCGCTGGGGGGAGGAGAGAGACAGCAAAAGGGGATGCCGTGGCATCCCCTTTTTTACGTTACCTGAGCGAAGTCAGATTACTTTTGAACTTCTTGTACGCCGGATACGCGAACTTCTACGCGACGGTCCGGAGCCAGGCAGGAGATCAGCTGAGCCTTGGCCTTGACGCCGTCACACTTGGTGCCGGTGACCGGGTTGGCTGCGCCGCGACCTTCGATGGCAACCTTGCTGGCAGCCATACCCTTGCTGACCAGGAAGTTGGCAACGGTGCGGGCACGAGCTTCAGACAGCTTCTGGTTGTAAGCGTCGGAACCGATACGGTCGGTGTAACCAACAACAACGGCGTTGCCGTCTTTCGGCTGGAACTCAACGATTTGCTGGTACAGAGCGTTCAGGGCTTGCACGCCTTCGGCCTTCAGGCTGTCTTTGCCAAAGGCGAACAGCACGTCGGAGTTCAGGGCGAAGTTCTTCTCAACGATTTGCGGAGCCGGGGCCGGTGCTTCTTCAACAACCGGGGCCGGAGCAGGCGCTACGTAGGAAGTACGGAACGGGTGGTAAACGGCTTCCAGGGTCGCAACGCTCTGGTTGGACTTGTAGCGTACGTTGTCGGCGTGCAGGTCAGCCACGTCCCACATGTAGCGGTAGCGAGCTTGCAGATCCAGCGCGTCGTTGACCTTGTAGGTCACACCGGCACCGGCCAGCGGGGATACTTTGGTATCGCTGGTGCCCAGACCGTCGGTGTGGCCCCAGTAGGCGCCAGCTTCACCGAACAGGGAGAAATCGTTGCCCAGCGGCAGACGAGCGATACCGGACAGGGTGGCACCCTGGCTCTCGTAACGGTTGCCGTCGGTGTTGCCACGGCCAGTGTACTGGTAGCCCAGCTCGGAACCGAAGTATTCGTTGAAGTTGTAACCAACGAAGGCATTGGCAGCAGCCGCATCTTCTTCGCCAACGTTCACGCCTTCGATCTTGTTCAGACCGTTGAAGTGAGTTGCACCAACACCGGCGCCGAAGTAGATGTCGTCAGCGGCGTGAGCTGCAGTTGCACCCATGGTGGCCATAGCGATGGCGATCAGGGAAGGAGCCATTTTCATCATAAAATAATCCTCGTTGAGATGGCACGTTGTTCACGTGCTTCGCACTTTGTAATTTATGTAAGCTGCTGGCTCTGTCGACCAACGACGTTGGTGCGAACAGGGATCCTAGATCCATCCAGGAGGCACGTATCTGGGTGCACAAGTGCGCGGGTTGAACTGTCGACAATGCATACTCCGCCACGAACAGCCGACGTCATTCCGATGACGTGGCGCATTTTATGCCCATTTCAAAACATGATCAAGCTCACAGATAAGGGATGGGGCAAATTGTGTCGTAGGGATAACTGGCTGTTTCTTGGGATTTATTAGTGATCCAAGTAGGCGCGATGCAGTTTCTTCTCAAGCTTCATATAAGCCTCAGCCCAAGCGTGCCGCAGGGTGGCGTCACCCGCCCTGACCGAGAGGACAGCAAGATAGTCCGCCTCAGTTGCTTCGCACAGCAAGGGTGTGAAACTGAGCAAGAAGTGACGGGCGAGGTAGGGATCGAGAGGCCAGATGTTGAGGATGGCCCGCGCCACGGGCTGGACGGCGGTGGAGCAGATGAAGTGCCGATGACCCGCTTCCAGCCATTGGGCCATCTCGGCGAGGCTTTCTTCCGGCACGATGCCGCCATCGCCTTTCTCCCTGGCCAGCGTCATCGTGTGACCATTGCCCAGTGCCAGGGTGCCGTTTTCTGCCACGACGCCGTCGTGGCTGCGCAGGGGAAGCGTCGTCTGGCCTTCAAGATAGAGGCTGCAGCTGTCCGGGAGGGCCGCCAGCACGGTGGCGGCGTCCCCCTGCATGGCCATGGGCAGCCAGAACGCTTCGGCCCGGGTCTGCAGACCCTGGGCGAGCTGACGGGGGAGGGAGTCCGGGTCGGAATGAAGACGGGAAATGATGCCGGGAAATGCCATGTTGATGACTCTCTTGGAAATAACCGGCGAATTATACGAGGGATGGCCGGGCAACAAGAAAGGTTTCTTTTCGAGACTGTTTACCTGAGGCGACGCAGCGATTACCATCCCCGAGGTTTGTGAAGGGTTGTCGTCGAAAGACGCTGATTATAGATAGAGGCTCGACCATAACGAGTCCGTTCAAAACTGATACACTTGACTACGAGTCGTCGCGAAAAATAAAGGTGGAGTCAATCCGCCGAACGGAGTATGAAACACATGAATTCAAATATCGTAACTGTTGGCAAGAAGATCCGTCAGATCCGCGAAGCGGTAGGCCTGAGCCGTCCCAAGTTTGCCGATCTGCTGGGCGTCCCCCCAACCACCCTGAAGAACTATGAACTGGGTTACCGTGAAGTCGGAGGCGCCTTCTTGGTTGCCCTGGCCCACCACCCCGATCTGCACAAGTTCACCCTCTGGCTGCTGGCTGACAAGAAAGTCGCCGAAATCGGCCAGATCGGTCCGGACGATATTGCCAAGGCTTGATTCAGTTCAACCTTGATAAAAATGCCGCCCTCGAGGCGGCATTTTTTATTTGTCAAAATGGATGATTATTTAATTAAATAATGCGATGTGTGCGGTCAACGGCGATTTTCACTAAATCATCTTGTCGGGCTGGATTAATCCACGGAACACTCCGACCCTTTTAATTCAGGCGGTGATCCACACAGTGAGACAACGATGAGCCAATCCATTACCAAAGCCAGAGATGGGTTTACCAGCACCTTTGGCGTGCTGGCCGCGACCCTGGGGTCTGCCGTCGGGCTCGGGAATATCTGGAAGTTTCCCTATCTGACCGGTGAGAACGGTGGCGCCGGTTTTCTGCTGGTCTATGTCATCGCCACCCTGCTGGTGGGATTGCCGGTGATGATCTCCGAGATCATGCTGGGGCGCGAGGCCAGGACGGATGCGGTCAGCGGGCTCATCAAGCTGGCTCCAAAGGGGCAGCCCTGGTGGCTGATCGCCGCCATGGGGGTGAGCGCGGCCTTCCTCATCATGTCGTTCTACTCCGAGGTGGCGGCCTGGGTGTTTGCCTACATCTTCAAGGCGGCCAGCGGCGAGATCCTCTCCACCGATCCCGCCTTCACGGGGGCTGCCTTCAATTCACTCATCACGGATCCCTTGCAGAGTCTGCTCTGGCAGTGGCTGGTGCTGGCCCTGATGGGGGGGATCTTGCTGATGGGGGTCTCCAGGGGGATCGAAGCGGTCACCAAGCGGTTGATGCCACTGCTCTTCATCCTGCTGCTGGTGATAGGCGTGCGCAGCCTGACTCTGCCCGGGGCGAGCGAAGGACTGCATTTCCTGTTCTCGCCGGATTTCTCCAAGGTGACCGCAGGCGTCGTGCTGACGGCCATGGGGCTGGCGTTCTTCAAGCTCTCCATCGGGATGGGTTGCATGATGACCTATGGCAGCTACTTTCGGGACGATCAGCACATCCCTCTCACCACGGTACGGGTGATGTGCGCGGATCTCTTCGTCTCCATGCTGGCGGGGATCGCCATCTTCCCGGCGGTGTTTGCCTTTGGCTTCGAGCCGAGCGCAGGCGCCTCCCTGCTGTTCATCACCATACCCGCGGTCTTTGCCAGCATCCCCTTCGGCCACCTCTTCATGGTGCTCTTCTTCGTGCTCTCCGCCATCGCAGCCACCGGGGCCATGCTCTCCATCCTGGAGGTGCCAGTCTCGGTGCTCTCCGAGCGCTTTCACATGAGCCGCACAAGGGCGACCCTGATCAACCTGCTGGTGCTGGGGGCGGTCGGCTCGACCTGTGCGCTCTCGAGCAGCACGCTGGCGGATGTGCAGGTTGACGGGAAAACCTTCTTCGATCTGTTCGACTTCGTCTCTTCCAACGTGCTGATGCCCCTTGGCGGCATTTTCCTCTGCCTCTTTGTGGGCTGGGTATGGGGATTCGAGCGGATGACGACGGCGCTGACCAATGGGGGCAAGCTGGCGCTGCCCATCCTCAGCCCCCTGTTTTTCATCATCCGCTATGTGTCGCCGCTGCTGATCCTGGTAGTGATGCTCAAGGGGCTGGGGCTGTTCTGAGCCGCGTAACCCGAAACAAAAAAGCGCCTATTGGCGCTCTTTTTGTCTTTTACCCCGATATGCCTTCATATCAGGCAGAGTCGTGACAGCTCCTCCTTGAGCTGCTCCAGGTTGCGCTCGACACAGGCTTCCCCCTCGTTGATGGCGTCGCTCGCGCGGTGGAAATCCATGATGGAGAGGTTGCCAAGGCGCGGGCAGAGCTGGATCTCGGGGGGATCCCCGGCCATCCGGGCACGGGTGATGCGCTCCTGCATGATGTTGATGGAGCCCGTCATCACCCCCCACATGCCGGGGGTACTGGGTTCGCGCTCGCCCCGGTTCAACCACTGGCTGAGCAGCCCCCCCTGCACGGGCTCGTCCGGTTCGTCGGTCCAGGGCTGGTGCATGTCGGTGTTGAGGTTGACGGCGATCACCACCTCGGCTCCCATGGCGCGGGCTAGGGAGATGGGGACCGGGTTGACCACGGCCCCGTCCACCAGCCAGCGCTCCTCCACCCGGGTCGGGGTGAGCAGGCCGGGCATACCGCAAGAGGCGCGCACACACTGGCGAAGCGGTCCTTCCTGCAACCAGATCTCGCGACCGGTATCGAGTTCGGTGGCGACGCAGGCAAAGGGCAGCGGCAGGCTTTCGATGGCGGGATCCCCCAGATGGCCGGCGGCGATGCCAAATACCTTGTCACCGCGAAACAGGCCGCCGGAGAGGGCAGGATCGAGCAGCCCCATGACCTGCAGGCGGCTGAAGCCGCGCACCCAGCTCTCCAGCTTGTCCAGTTCACCAGCGGCATAGGCGGCGCCGACAAAGCTGCCGATGGAGCAGCCAGCCACCAGATCCGGCTTGACGCCCAGTCGCTCCAGGGCACGGATGATGCCGATGTGGGCCCATCCTCGGGCCGCACCGCTGCCCAGGGCCAATCCCAGACGGGGTTTTCGTGACACAGTTGCGTCTCCTGACATGAAGTGGGAGTCCAGCTTACTCCGGCTTCTCCTGTCCGTCATCCCGCCACGCTTCGCTGCGATTGCGGCCGTTGGCCTTGGCCTGATAGAGGGCGATATCGGCGCGGCGGATCACCTCCTGCAAGGAGATGGCCGGTGATTGACGACAGTGGCCCAGGCTGACGGTCACCTTCAGCTCGGCCGCGATGGCGCTCCAGGGATGCTCTGCTATGCACAGGCGAAGCCGCTCGGCCAAAGGGGCCAGAGGGATCGCTTCATCGGTGACGAGCAGCAGGAACTCCTCGCCGCCCCAGCGGATCAGGTGGCACTCCCGTGTCAGCAGGGATTGGCAGAGCTGCACCAGACGGATGAGGACCTGATCGCCCACCCCGTGGCCGAAACGGTCGTTGACCTGTTTGAAGTGATCGCAGTCAAACATGATGGCGCCGATACGTTGGCGGCCTGCCAGGGCCTGGCGGTGTTCGAAGGCATCGAAGTAGTGGCGGTTGAAGGCGCCGGTCAGGGCATCGTGGCGTGACAGGTAGTTGAGGCGCCGGTTGAGGCGCTGGGCACGCAGGCTGGAGACGGTCGCCACCACCAGACAGAGAATGGTGATGAGCGCCGTCGCCGATTGCCACAACAGCGTCTGCAGCAGAGGCAGCAGCGGGATGCGATGGATGAGGGAGAGCGGTGTCTCCGGGATGGGATAGACGAGCTGCAAGGCGCCCTGTTGCCACTCATATTCCGCTGACTGCGCCGTCCTGACGGGGGGCGGCGCGGTACCGGACTGGCTGCTGGCGAGGATCTGCTGATGGGCGTTGAGCAGGAATAGGGTGCCAATCCGGGGGGCGAGGCGGTGCAGGGTCTGCGCCAGCGTGACGGTCTGGATGTCGATGCTGAGCAGGCCAATGATCTGGCCGCCCTGGGTAATGGGCTGGGAGAGGGTGATCATCTGCCCCCGTCCGGCAAAATCCTGGTAGGGGCGCGAGAGCATGGCGTGCTCCAGGTGGGGATGCCTGGCCATCGCCTCCTGCCAGTAGGCCTTGCTGTAAATCACGGGATCGAAGCGAAACTGGCTGGATGGCACCCAGGGATAGAGGTAGATGAAATTGTCCGTACCGGTGAAGTAGATCCAGGCCACGTCCCTGTCCAGCAGCTTGCTGGCTGTGGCGAGCAGGGGGGAGAGGCTGAGTGCGAGATGTATTCTGGCTTGCCGCTCGCTGCCGTCGTGGGGCAGCGGGCCCTGCCCGGTCAGGTTGCCGATGAGGGCGGGGGGCAGATCGACGGGGATGCGATCCAGGTTGATGCCGTGCTCCCCGTCGGATTGCAGCGCCTGATAGAGCTGGCGAGAGAGCACGGACTGGGGATTGCTGCGCAGGCGCTCCTCCGCCTGGCCGCGCATGGCCTCAAGGAAGGTCTCCATCCGCTGGTGCTGGCTGCTGAGCTGGGTCGCGGCGTTGATGGTGTCACGCTTGTTGATCTCGGTAACCTGGCGAAACGCATGTTGCAGGGCGAGCAGCAACAGCAGCAGGCCGAGGCCCAGCAGCAGCCACTGCAATCGGTATCTGGCAAAGGCGGGGGAGGGAATGGACATGGGCGTACCGGAAGATGGCGAGAGTCGGCATCAGTGTAAGGCAGAACCCTGACGCGCGTGCCGACAAGATGCGTTTTTGATGATCTTCTCACCGGACTGTTACGTTTTGTCACATTTATACATAGTCACGGCATAGTCAGGGGGTAACATGGTGCCATCCTTGATGAAGCTATCTCTTCTTCCTCTCTCTTTGACTGCATGGATCTTGTGATGAAAACGCGCGTGTGGCTGTGGCTTTTCCCTCTTCTTCTATTGCTGGCGGTGGGCGCCTGGCATCTGCGGCAGGCTGAACCTGCCAGCAAGCCTGCACCAAGAGAGATCAATATCAGGGCCGAAACCGTCAGGCAGAGCCTGGCCGAGCCCTCCATCAAGCTGGTGAGCAAGCTTGCGGCCAATCGCTCCGTGGCCATCAGTCCCGAGGTGACCGGCCGCATTGCCACCATCGCGGTGAGCTCCGGCCAGCAGGTCACACAGGGGCAGACCCTGATCGCCCTGGATGCGGGCAAGCAGCAGGCGGAGCTGGCCGAGCAGAGCGCCAGCGTGCGCGACGAGGCTCGCAAGCTGCGGGACATGCGCAAGCTGGTGGCGCGAGGCGCCGTCACCACCTCGGAGCTGGAGGGGCAAGAGGCGACTGTTGCCCAGGCCCAGGCCCGGGTCGATGCGGCCCGTTACGAGCTCTCCCTGCGCACCCTGGCCGCCCCCTTCGACGGCACCGTCAGCCTCATCGATCTCAGCGAAGGAGCCCTGGTCAACAGCGGCGACGTGCTCTTGCATCTGGACGAGCTGGCAAAACTGCGGCTCGATCTGGCGGTGCCCGAGCGCTACCTCTCCCTGCTGCGCCCCGGCATGGCGGTGACGGCAACCAGCTCGGCCTGGCCGGATCAATCCTTTTCCGGCGTGCTGGAGACCCTCGACAGCCGGATCTCCAGCGACACCCAGAACATCAAGGCGCGTGTCATCCTGCCCAACACCGGTGGCCAGCTGCGCCCCGGCATGCTGATGAACGTGGATCTCTCTCTGCCACCCCAGAAGATGACCCTGATCCCCGCCCAGTCGGTGGAGTACGCCGGCGAGCAGCGCTTCGTCTATCGCCTGGAGGCGGACGGACGGGTGAAGCGCGTGCCGGTGGAGCTTGGCGACACCCATGGCGAGGCCGTCTGGGTGCTCAAGGGGTTGAACGTCGGCGATCGCATCGCGGTGGAGGGGCTGGTCAATCTGCGCGACGGTGCCCAGGTACGTGATCTGGGCGAGGTGAAAGGCTGATGTGGCTCTCCGATATCTCAGTACGCCGTCCCCTGGTGGCGGTGGTCATCAGCGCCCTGCTCACCGTGTTTGGCCTGGTGGCCTTCAGCAAACTCACCGTGCGGGAGATGCCGGATGTGCAGACTCCGTCCGTCTCCATCACCACCACCTATGAGGGGGCGGCCCCCGAGGTGATGGAGAGCCAGGTCACCAAGCCCATCGAGGATCAGCTCTCCGGCATCAGCGGCATCAAGAACATCAACTCGGTGACCCGCAAGGGGCGCTCCTCCATCACGGTGGAGTTCAAGCTCGGCTGGAACATGCTGGAGGGCACCTCCGACGTGCGTGACGCCATCTCCCGGGCCAGACCCAAGCTGCCAGACGGGGCGGACGAGCCCATGGTGACCAAGGACAACGGCAACGGGGATGTGGCCATCTGGCTTAACTTCAGCAGCACCCAGATGGATCGTACCGCCATGACGGATTACGCCAATCGCATGCTGGTGGACCCCTTGAGCCTGGTGGACGGGGTGAGCGAGGTCTCCCTCTCCGGGGACCTGACCCAGGTGATGTACGTGCGGCTGCGCCCCGCCGACATGGCGGCCCGCGGCATCACGGTGGCCGACGTGCAGGATGCCCTCAAGCGGGAGAACATCGAGCTGCCGGGCGGCGAGATCCGCAACAACACCATGACCATGGCGGTGCAGATCGCACGGCTCTATCACAGTGCGGAAGATTTTCGCACCCTGCCGGTCAAAACCGCCACCAATGGTCAGAGCATCTATCTGGCGGACATTGCGGATGTGGAGGTGGGGGCCAAGAACGAAGACAGCGCCTATCAGCGCAACGGCCGCGAGAGCCTGGGGATTGGCATCGTCGCTCAATCCACAGCCAACCCCCTGGCGGTGGCCCAGGGCATCGAGAAGAAGCTCGTGGAGATGCAGCGCTTCCTGCCGGAGGGGGCCACCCTTGAGGTCGACTACGACTCCACCATCTTCATCAAGCAGGCCATCGACGAGGTGTATGAGACACTCGCCATCTGCGCCCTGCTGGTGGTGGCCGTGCTCTATCTCTTCCTCGGGCAGGGGCGCACCACCCTCATTCCGGCCATCACGGTGCCCGTCTCCCTGATTTCGGCCTTCATCGGTGCCTGGTATCTGGGCTTTTCCATCAACCTCATCACCTTGCTGGCCCTCATCCTCGCCATCGGCCTGGTGGTGGATGACGCCATCGTGGTGGTGGAGAACATCCACCACCACCTGCAACGGGGCGAGTCCCCCTTGATGGCGGCCTGGCACGGCACCGGGGAGGTGGGCTTTGCCGTCATCGCCACCACCGCCGTGCTGGTGATGGTGTTCGTGCCCATCGCCTTCATGGACGGCATGGTGGGGCGCCTCTTCACCGAGTTCGCCATCCTGCTCTCCCTGGCCGTGCTCTTCTCCTCCCTGGTGGCGCTCACCCTGACCCCGGCCATGGGCTCCTGGCTGATGCGTGCCGTTGACAAGCCCAACGCCCTGACCGCCGCCCTGGACAAGGGACTTGGCTGGGTGGAGGAGCGTTATCGCCGCGTGCTGGAGGCCGTGCTGCGCCGCGCCGTCTGGATGCCCCTGGTGTTGCTGCTCTGCCTCGGCGGCATTGGCGCCCTCTTTGGCAAGCTGCCCGCGAGCCTCACCCCGACCGAGGACAGGGGCGTGCTCTATGTGTTCGTGAAAGGGGCGGAGGGCACCAGCATCGAGCGGATGAAGCGCAACATGCAGCAGGTGGAGGCCGCCATCCTGCCGCTGCTCGGCAAGGGGGTGGTGCAGGCCATGAGCTTCAGCACCCCGGCCTTCGGGCGCGGCGGCGATCAGACCGGCATGGCCATCATCCAGCTCAGTGACTGGGCGGTGCGGGACGAAACGGCCACCGAGTTTGGCCGCTCCCTGAGCGGTCGCCTCGCCGGCATCCCCGACGTGATGATCCGCACCTTCCAGCCGGGGTTCAGAGGCGGCTCCACTGCGGCGGTACAGTTCGTGCTGCAAGGCTCCGATTACGGCGAGCTCAACCAGCAGGGGCTGGCGCTCAAGGAGGCTGCGGCCCAAAGCGGGCTGATGCAGAGCCCGGATCTCGACTATGCCGAGAAGACCCCGGAGCTGCAGGTGACCATAGAGCGGGAGCGAGCCACCCAGCTCGGCATTCCGGTCTCCACCATCGCAAGCTCCCTGCAGGCCCTGCTCGGCGGCGTCAGCCAGACCACCTATGTGGACAGGGGCGAAGAGTATGATGTCTACCTGCGCGCCAACCAGACCCAGTTCAACGGCATCTCCGACATCAGCCGCATCTATTTGAAGGCCGCGAGCGGCGAGATGGTGAGCCTCTCCACCCTGGCGACCGTCACCCAGGTGGCGAGTCCCCAGCGCCTCAACCACTACCAGCGCCAGAAGGCGGTCACCCTCACCGCGGACGTGGCCCCCGGCCACACCCTGGGGGAGGCGCTCGACTTCCTGGATGGCTGGGCCGCGGATCACCTGCCCACCGGCATGTCGGTGGATTATGCTGGCGAGTCCAAGGACTATCGCGACAACCAAGGGGAGATGGCGCTGGTGTTCGGCCTGGCCCTGCTGGTGGTCTATCTGGTGCTGGTGGCCCAGTTCGAGAGCCTGCTGACCCCGGCGGTGGTGATGATGACTGTGCCGCTCGGCATCTTCGGCGGCCTGCTCGGCCTCTGGCTCACGGGGCAGGAGCTCAGCATCTACAGCCAGATAGGCATGATCATGCTCATCGGCATGGTGACCAAGAACGGCATCCTCATCGTGGAGTTCATCAACCAGCTGCGCCAGCGGGGTGAAGGGTTCGAGGAGGCGATCATCAAGGGGTCGGTGCGCCGCTTGCGCCCCATCTTGATGACCTCGCTCACCGCCATCATCGGCGCCGTGCCCCTGATGCTCTCCATGGGTGCGGGGTACGAGAGCCGGATGGCCGTGGGGACCGTGGTCTTCTTCGGCTTGTCCTTGGCGACCCTGGTGACCCTGCTGGTGGTGCCCGCCATCTATCACCTGATCGCCAGACGCGCGGGGATGACGGGGGCGCGGGACCGACTGGTGGACGAGGTACTGGCCACGGCAACCCCGGCCAGTCCCTCCCCGGTGCCGGGGGCGGTGGCCCCCGAGGGGCGTGACAAACCGGCGGCCTAGCGTGCCGACCCGCATGACAGCAAGCAGGGCGCCAATGGGCGCCCTGCTTGTTGATGAGATCGGAGTCTGTCACGCCGACCTGTCGCGCCCGCTCGAAGGCGCCTCTTCCCCTCGCGTTCTGTGGGGGCAAAAAGCCGTCGCCCCCGCCTTGCTCTGCCGGTATAATGCGCGACCCGAATTGTTCCAGGTGGTCAAAATGCAGCCGGTTACCAACCTCTTCTCCTATCCCCGTTACTGGGCCGAGTGCTACGGCACGGCGCCCTTCCTGCCCATGTCCCGTGCGGAGATGGACAAGCTCGGCTGGGACAGCTGCGACATCGTGCTGGTGACAGGCGACGCTTACGTGGATCACCCGAGCTTCGGCATGGCGGTGATCGGCCGCATGCTCGAATCCCAGGGTTTTCGGGTCGGCATCATCGCCCAGCCGGACTGGTCATCGAAGGATGACTTCATGCGCCTGGGCAAGCCCAACCTCTTCTACGGGGTGACGGCGGGCAACATGGACTCCATGATCAACCGCTACACCGCCGACAAGAAGCTGCGCCACGACGACGCCTACACCCCGGGGGATGTGGGCGGCAAGCGGCCGGATCGCGCCACCCTGGTCTACACCCAGCGCTGCAAAGAGGCCTATAAAGAGGTGCCGGTGGTCATCGGCGGCATCGAGGCATCGCTTCGCCGTATCGCCCACTACGACTACTGGTCCGAGACCATCCGTCGCTCCATCCTGATCGACGCCAAGGCCGACATCCTCATCTACGGCAACGCCGAGCGCCCCTTGGTGGAAGTGGCTCACCGCATCGCAGGCGGCGAGACCATCGACACCATGCAGGACATTCGCGGCACCGCCGTCATCCGCAAGGAGCCGCTGCCGGGCTGGCGCGGGGTGGATTCGAGCAAGCTCGACCAGATTGGCCGCATCGATCCCATCCCCAACCCCTATATGGAAGGGGCGCCTTGCTCTGATGACGAGGGTACCGCGCCGGTGGAGCAGGAGGCCAAGCCCATCCTGGTGCAGCCCCCTAAGCAAAAACCGTGGGAGAAGACTTACGTCAAGCTGCCGGCGTTCGAGCGGGTGAAGGAGGACAAGGTGCTCTACGCCCATGCGTCCCGCATCCTGCACCACGAGACCAACCCGGGCTGCGCCCGCGCGCTCTCGCAGGCCCACGGCGATCGCATCATCTGGGTCAACCCGCCTGCCTTCCCCCTCGAAACCGACGAGATGGACGGGGTGTTCGGCCTGCCGTACCAGCGGGTGCCGCACCCGGCCTATGGCAAGGAGAAGATCCCGGCCTACGACATGATCAAGACCTCGGTCAACATCATGCGCGGTTGCTTCGGTGGCTGCTCCTTCTGCTCCATCACCGAGCACGAGGGGCGCATCATCCAGAGCCGCTCGGAAGAGTCGATTCTCAAAGAAATCGAAGAGATCCGCGACAAGGTGCCGGGTTTTACCGGCGTCATCTCGGATCTGGGCGGCCCCACCGCCAACATGTACAAGTTGCGCTGCAAGAGCCCCAAGGCCGAGCAGACCTGCCGCCGCGCCTCCTGCGTCTGGCCGACCATCTGCCCGCACATGGACACCGACCACAGCCCGACCATCAACCTCTATCGCAAGGCGCGCGACCTCAAGGGCATCAAGAAGATCCTGATCGCCTCCGGCGTGCGTTACGACATCGCGGTGGAAGATCCGCGCTACATCAAGGAGCTGGCCAAGTACCACGTCGGCGGCTACCTCAAGATCGCGCCGGAGCACACCGAAGAGGGCCCGCTCTCCAAGATGATGAAGCCGGGCATGGGCAGCTACTACAGCTTCAAGGAGCTGTTCGACAAGTATTCCAAGGAGGCGGGCAAGCAGCAGTACCTGATCCCCTACTTCATCTCGGCCCACCCGGGCACCACGGATGAGGACATGGTGAACATGGCGCTCTGGATTAAAGCAAACCGCTTCAAGCTCGATCAGGTGCAGAACTTCTACCCGTCGCCGCTCGCCAACGCCACCACCATGTATTACACCGAGAAAAACCCCCTCAACAAGGTGAGCCGCCAGGGCGGGGACGTGTTCGTGGTGAAAGGGGAGCGTCGCCGTCGCCTGCACAAGGCGCTGCTGCGCTATCACGATCCGGCCGGCTGGCCGATGATCCGCGAAGCCCTGCTGGAGATGGGCAAGGGTCACCTCATCGGCAACGGCCCCGACTGCCTGGTGCCGCCGGAAGGCCGTGGCGAAGCCAAGGCCGAGCGCAGCCGCAGCAAGGGCCTCAAGCCCGCGTTGACCCGCCACAGTGCCATCACCCATCAGCGGGGGAATGGGGCGGGCAACAAGGCGGATCGAAGTGAAGGGCCTGCTGCTAACAAGGGCGGCAAGGTGGACAATGGTAAACCAGCAGCTCAAGGTAAGCCTACTAATAAAGGAAAACCCCCGATCCGAGTTGGTACAGTTAAATCGGGAGGTCAGCGTGGCAAGTCCGTCACTAAAGGACACGGGGCCAAACGACCGGCTCGTTGATATTTCTAGATGAATTAAAGCAATAAATAAAATGGCGGCCATCTGGCCGCCATTTTAGGTTGGTGTTGAGCTTATTAATTCTGACATACTAGATGTACTGGTTTAATGTGCAGGGTGCTCATCAATCTTAAGTTATTTAGCATCTTAATATCTCCCTAACAACTTGGCTCTGGCCTCATTAAATTCTTCTTCTGTTATATAACCATCTTCTTTTAGCTTTGCCCATTTATTCAATTCATCAGCAACGGAATACTGTGTTAAATTCCCCTTCACTATATCAACGTCTAGTTTAGATTTTTGTTCGATAGAAAAAAGTCCATTAACAGAAATCCAGTCGGAATGTTCCTTTAATGGGCTGAAAAATAAATGTTGTACAGCAATCAAATATAAGAATGGGATGAGAACAAAAATAAACATACACGTCAAAAATAAATTAAATGTATGGCCAGGGGTATGCCAGCTATTAGCCTCTAGGATAAATATTATAATACCAACAAACATTACAAGATAGACATAGCGCTTAAAATATTCTACTGCTGTATATACGCTACTAAAATCTTTATTTCTCTTCATTGTGAATATTCCGAAAGCCAATAGTATGGCAGGAATAATACCAACAACGAAAATTATAGATGGAATCATAAGTAGCGTAAATACAAGCAATTTCAATTGATCACTACTATTCAGTGGTTTATTTTTCACGATAAGCTCCTTTTATAGATAGCATTTAGACTAAAGTGTTTGCCTTCGTCTACTTTGCTCTACGACAGCGAACAGCTACCAACAATAAAGAGGCCAATAGATAGAGCGCAAGGGAAATTCCTTCTTGGGCATATGGTTTCCCAATAGCTGAATACCACAGTACAAACACAAGAAAAAAAGATACAGTTGTGCTTGTTAGAATTACCGAAATACGGTTCTTTAACACTCTCTTTAAAAATACCACCTCAAGTAACTTAGATATTAAATAAATGCCAAACATTGCACCAAGCACTGAACCAATAAAATATGCCATTTATTTCCCTTTCGGCTAATTGTGATTATAGTAACCATACTATAACGATTCATCTTCGGCGGGGGGCAGCGTGTGAAATCTGCGATCTTTGTCGCAAAATTCACACTAATAAAAATCTCGCATGTTGGGCTTCGCAAGCTCAGCACCAACCTACGCGGCTAATTAATGTCGTAGGTTGCGGTTGAGCGGAGCAGGAAAATCCAAAATCTAGCAAAATCTAAATAACTGATCCCAATAGTGCTACACCTTCGCTGTGCCATAGCCATTCCCCGGGAAAGGAGACACGGTATCCAT